>NZ_JBEGDB010000200.1:0-14517 GCF_043638955.1 Bradyrhizobium sp. 31Argb
ATAGAAAGGGATCAGGAGCGGTCAGTTTCCAACTAACAAACCGGTTCAAGCGGTCCCGCTCCGCGGGTCCATTTCACTGCCCCACGAGGAGACAAGATCGAGGTCGTTGCTGAGCCACCCGGAAGTCAGCAGCTTTTCGTCTGTCCGGCGTGCTCGCATAGGCAGTGGCGTTTTCTGCACGAACTCGTCTATGTCCGCTTGACGAGAGTGCGCAGGCGCAAGCGTCCGCGGAACCAAGTCAGTTAGCAAACGTCTAAATGACGGACGAGGAGCGCGACGTCTGGCTGCGCGCGCCCTGGGACGAAGCAAATCGCTCAAGCGTACTTCAGCTTTAGCTCGTGATGCGCGAAGATTCCGCAAGCTGTGGTGGAGGACTTTCGTCAACGACCACTAGGACCGGAAGATTTTTTTGGGAGACCATCCATGACCGAGGAGCCACTCACGGTAGACCCAGGCAATATTCCAGAAGCGCTTTGCATAGGAAAAATCAACCTCTCGTCGGGGCCTGGGTCACTCATGACACTCACATTTACAAACGTTCGGCCAAAGGCAGGTCCGCTATTCGATTCGAATAAGATTGAGCATGAAAGCATCGTTCGCGCTCGCATTGTTACGACGTTGGACAATTTGATTGCATTGCGGGATCTATTGAACAGTTCGATACAGCAAACGCCAGCTCCTTCCGCCAGCAGCGGGGCCGTCAAGGTCCATTGATGTGTTGTTGGCAGGACGGATTTTCGGAACATCAAGGATGGAGGCGAGTTTAAATACGGCCGTAATCTAGGCGGAGGCCCGAGACAAAGAAGGGCCGAACCATGACAACGTTCCGAACCGATCAAGTTGACGACAATAGGGTGAACATCAAGCGCGCCCCGAACATGCTGGCTGGGTCGATCGCCCGGGTCGACGATCACTGGCACGTCGAGATCGTGTGGGGCGGCCCTGGCGGCGCCATCACCTACGAGGCACCATCACTGCCCCGCGCGTTGGCGTTCATGGACGGGGTCGACGCGGCATTCGAGCGGGTGATAATGCTCGGTGAGCGCTAAAGCCGCAGGCCGACAGAGCATATGGCAGCCAAGGCGCCAGAAGTGCCGGCTCACAGCGCGTTATTCGCGGCGGAGAGTTGAGGTGGAACGCGCAACTTCCAGCCAAGTTCTCCAGGATGGCCTTTAAGAAGATTCGAGCGTGGCTGACGCAGCTCGGCGTGCTAACCGCGCGCCCCCGCGGCGTTTGCGCTTTTCGCCATGTACGGCATCGCCTGGATTGCCTTAGGCAACGGTTTGGAGTGGCACTCCCTAGCCACGCTCGCGACCTGGGGCATGACGTTGGTAATTCAGCGCGCCGAACACCGAGACACCGAGGCCATTCACGCCAAATTGGACGAGCTTCTTAAAGCAAGCCGCCGGGCGAGCAATGAGCTAATGGACATCGACGACAAGGATGCGGAGGAAGTCGAGCGGGAACGCGAGGAGGTTCGCGCTGAGAAGTCGGGATAGCTCAATCTGCGGGAGCCCAACACGGCGCGTCGAAACCCTGGATACCGTGTTCTCGCGCATTCTCTGCCTGCCATCCTAAAACGCGCGGTTGAGAAAGATCGGCAGCCCCCGCTTGTTGGAATAGAGAGGACGGTAGCGCTCCGTGTTGTATGTGCTGGCGACGTCCAGCTTGCGCGGTCCGAGCCTGGCGTCAGGGATGGGCACGAGGTCATAGCGGCCCTCGACCAGCGCCGACATCAGGCCGGTCTTGCCTTCCAGGATGGCATCGTAGGCCATGTTTCCAAAAGTCAGGGCGACCAGCTTGTCGATGAAGTCGGGATCGCCCGATCGCAGGTCGTAGGTGAGATCAGAGACGATGGTCTCCTCGCCGGCGCGCCGCTTTATCTCGTCGGCAAGCGCTTCGGCCACGCTCGCCTTCTTGCGGTGACCGTAGGCATCGGGCTCGCCGTATTCCGGCGCTTTGTAGCCCTCCCATTCGGCGCCTTCGCTCAACACGATCAGCGCATAGTTGCTTGGGTTGCCGCGCTTGTCCTCGAGCAGCAACTGGATCAGCTTGTCGAGATTGACCTTGTACTCCGGTATCGCGCATCGGATCGAGGTCGCGTATGCGGTATAGAGTGCTGTAAAGCCGGCATCGCGGCCAAAGATGCGGAAAATGCCAACGCGCTCGTGCGAGCCGACTGTGGTGCGCTGCCGCTGGATCGCATCGCTGGCGCGGGTGATCGCCGTCGAGAAGCCGATGCAGTACTCGGTGTTGCGGACGTCGTTGTCCATCGTCTTCGGGATGGCGATGATCTTGACGCCGAGTCCGTTCAGCTTGTCCGCATAGCTGAGCGTGTCGTCGCCGCCGATGGCGATCAAATGTTCGATTCCGAGCCCCGACAGGTTCGCCAATACCTGGCCGGTGAGGTCCCAGGTCTTGGTTGCGACCCCGCCCTTGGTGATCTCCGAGACTGGAAGGTCCTTGCCGACGAGATGATCGGGCAGCTTTTTCATTTTGGAGGGATTGGTGCGGCTCGAGTGCAGCACGGTGCCGCCGCGTCGGTCGATGATGCGCGTGTTTTCACGGTTGAGCGGAATGAGGTAGTGCGATTTGCTGGCGGGGTCGTCGAGGTTCAGGTGCGTGAGGGCCTCCCAACCGCGGCGGAGACCGACGACTTCGATGTCGTCCTCGCTGCCGCGATAGGTCACAGTCTTGATGATTGCGTTGAGGCCGGGAACGTCGCCACCGCCCGTGAGAACGCCGATGCGCTTTTTCGCCACGCTCGCCTCCTTCCACTGCTGCCGGCCTGCAGCGTTCCCTACTCGGCCGCTTCCGGCTTACGCTCCTCGCGCAGCCGAAAACGCTTCAGCAATGCGGACACGGTATCGCGGAAGCCGCCATACTCCAACTCGGAATAGGGCAGCATCGCAGCGCCGGACCAGCCTTGGCTGCGCATCTCGATTGCCTTGCGTTGTGCGCTGCGGCGCACCTCGTCCCACGCCGGATTGTCGAAGAAATCGGTGTAGGACTCTGAAAAGCGGCCCTCCTTGTCGATCGAAAAGCCGGCGCAGGAAACGATCGGCAGGCAGTACATGCCAGTCACCGGTGTATTAAGCGGCACGGGCATGAGCGGCATCACATGCGAGCCGCGCGCATCGCCACCCACGAAGTGTGCCTTGGCGAAGGGAGAGACGATTTCCTCAGGCGCCGGGAAAATTCCCTGGTTCCTGATGATCGCGACCGGATCATCCTTGCCGGTGTACTTGCCTGCGATCGCGTGAAGTCGCTGCGCCGACACTGCGGCGGCGACCTCGCTATGTGTTTGAGAAACGATGCGATCAATGCCAAAGCGCTCGTTGTCGCGCAGCAGCGCGGCAATGTGGTAGTTGTCCGCGGGCGCGTTGAGTTCGATCACGCTGTCGCCGGCTGTGTTGTCCATGTCGATGATATGGAAACGGAATCCCTTGATCATCTGGGGCAGCATCAGCCCCGCGCAATACATTGGATCAGCAAAGGCAAGGTAGAGCGGCAGGTTGTAGGCGCCGGGGCCGCATTTGTCGGCGGCGAACACCATGAATGACTCCGCGGGTCTCGGACCCGAGAGGCTGTGGTCGAAGCTGAGCTCGGCGACGCCCGGGCCGGCACCGCGAATGTTTCCGGAAGGTGCGTCCGCGAGAAGATCCTGGCCGGCGCCGTAGAGACCGGACGTCTTCGCAACCGAAGTGGCGGCGAGAAACGCCTTCCAGGCGAGTTGATGGACCTCGGAGCTCCCCTCGCCCCGTGTGTGCGTCATGATGATCGCGATGTCGTCGCCGGTGTGGCAGATGAAGGCGTCGATCAAAACGCCATTGCAGATCGCCTTGGCGACCTCGCCCTCGACCGTTGCGATCATGCGTGAAGACGGTTTCGTATGCCCGCCTACGGACCCAATGTCAGCCTTGATGACCGAAAGAGTAAGTCTCATGAGCATCCCTCCCAACAGCACAGCACAGCTCAGCGCCTCGGCCACGACGCTTGCTGCGCCGGGGCGACGGCGCTGCTCATCCGCGGAAACAAACGTCTAATGTTGCGATTAGGTTCCAGCGGGAGGTGTAACTGCAGCGCGCTGCACGGCAACGATGACACGCACCGTCACGCTGAGCATCCTGCCAACTCTGGCGCATTGGCTCAAGGATCGATCGCCGCTCGATATGTTGCGTCGGAAGCGCGGATGGAGGCATGTCCCCTCCGCAACAATCTCACACATCGCCATCTCGCAAGCTCAGCACACCAAGGCTTCGCTGGCGAACCGCCGCGTAGTCCTGGGGATCAATGAGCCTTTCGTCTGCCGCGAGAGGGGGCGTGCCGTTCGACCGAGGCGCGGACCTCGCGTGTGCGGCGCGTTGCTGCCAACTCCGCATCCGCGACACGTTTGCGAAGCGCAAACAGGGCCGTCACTTCGCGCTGAAGATCGAACAAGCTGGTTGTGTTGAGATAAAAATGTGCCTCCGACATAAGAGGCCCGCATGGTCGTCGCATTGGCTACGCCTCCGCTGCGAAATGCTCCTGCTTTTCCCATGAGGCAGGGCCATTTGCAAATAACCCATGTGATTCCAGATTTCCGGAGATCGCATCCTTTAAGCGCGTATCGTACGGCGCGCAGAACGCCCGGTGTGTGCACTTTTGAACACAAGCGATACGGGAGTGAGTTGGCTTGCCGCAATCGAGGGCACGCTCAACTTGGTTCTACAGCGTTTTCGAGCGCGTCATTGTTGTGGCGGGACCGCTGCCACGCCGGATCCGCAAGTCTTCAGTCGTGAGGCTGATACGGAAAATCGTCGTGCCGTCTTCGACGACGTCCAGCGACCAGCTTTCACCCGGTTGCAGCGATCCCTCGATATCGCGCACCAGTCGCAGGGCTTCCGCCCAGGCGGTTTCAGCATCCGGCAGTTCCATGCCCTCCCGGTCATGGAAGGGCCTGAGCCCGGCAATGTGAAACTGATAGATATGCATTTTGCGCCAACGCGAGGCAGCTCCCTCTCGTTCCGCAAAGCTTCATTGCTGATGCAGGTAGGTATCGTTGAACCCTCCGATCTCCACGAGCTTCTCGATGTCGCTCAGCTTCACCATGTTCTTCTGAATGTCGAGCACGCCCTCGGCACGAAAGGACTGGAGCACCCGGTTGACATGTACCGCGCTTAGCCCCAGCGCCTCCGCCAGCCTCGACTGGGTGATCGGAAATTCGAACTCGTCATCGGCGGCCAGCCCCATTGCGGTCAGCCGCTGGCGGAGTTCGGCAATGAGATGGGCCATGCGTCCCGCGGCCGTCCGCGTGCCCAGGCTCACGATCCACTCCCTGAAGACAGCCGCGTCCACCAGCGTTTCACGCCAGAGCGCCTGCGCGATCGATGGCCGCACTTCGACGAGCTGATGGATGGAACGATGCTCGATGAAGCCGATCCGAGCGCGCGACAGCGTCACCAGATCGTGGTCCATTCGGTCAAGGAAAAGACCCTGCAGGTCCGGCATGTCGCCTGCGGGGTGGAACGACAGGATCTGTCGCTTGCCGTTCTCCGCCACCTTGGCGCGATAGGCAAAGCCACTCAGGATCACGCAGCAATGCGTCGCGTGTTCGCCTTCGCGAACGACGACCGTTTCTTCCGGAAATTCCTTGACCTGAACACGCAAGGAGCGGAGCGCGGAAACATCATCGTCGCTCAATTTGGAATTGACCCGCAGCCTGCGGATCATCATTTCGCTGGGCATTTGTCCAAACCAAAGGCAGGTGCAATTGCAATAACGCGCGAGAGCTGTCGCCCTTTTGCCGCTCAGCGGTAAGACGAAAACCCTACCCCTCCTCGCCGGGGTTAGCTAGTCATTGTTCCCGACCTGCAGGGATTCGGTTGCGCTGCCGCGAATCCGCGCGCTATACTTGCCGTTTCAAGGGCTGAGGCTGCGAGGCGAGCGATCACCTAATGATCGGCCGATTCCTCGTTGCGGACAGGCTGGTGCTCGACGGCCAGTGTTCGGTAATGCGCAGCCATCTCGCGGTAATGCGCCCGCGAGATCGGATCCTTCGCCTCCTCGGCGCGCCGCTCGAACATTTCCGCTCGCTTCCGAAGTTCCATAGCGTCGGCCATCGATCCTCCGCCATTCGCCTCATTGGACCTGATCGAAATATGGTCGCGACGTGCGGCCAATACCAGAGAGACAAGGATTACAGTCGGTTCACAATTAGCGCGATTTGCTTGCCTGAGGCTGCGGCGTGCCGCCGCGACCTGCGCCCGGAACGGCTCGGTCCGAGCGATCTGAAGCCGCCGTAAGCAGCACCTGTCCATAATTCTCGTAGAGGGGAACACCGGGCTGGTAGAGCCGCCCGGCAGGCGCTGCCGGCGGCGGCGCACCACCGGACGGCGATGCAGGCGGATTGATGAGACTTGAACGCAGATACCGGTCGCCATCCGTCGGCATTAGCGACTGGCGACGCGCGATCCGTCAGGCCGCTCTGCGGTCTCCTGCGGCTTGATGCAGCCTTTGCAGATCACGAGCTTGCTGGCGAGCTTGCGATCGGCATCTTCGTCAGAAACCTGCTCCCGCTCATCCGCGGATGGCTCGGTCGCCTGAGCCACCTTCGCTGAGTGTCTGGGCGTTCGCCGCGGCGCGTTCGGATCCTCTCCCGCCCCGTCCCAGGCAAACGTTCTCGGCCCGGTCGAAGCCGTATTCGTCACGCCATATTGCGCGCAGGCACCAAGCGCGAGCGGAAGAAGCAGGATGACGATCCGGCAGGCCGGGTTCCGAACATGACGCATGGCGATACTCTGATACAACTGATGCTGTGAGCTAAGTGCAGAATGGCTAACAAATCGTTTTAGCTAGATGCCCATTGATCAGAGCGAAAAGATGGCCGAAGCGGCGATGGAGATCGCGAGAAGGAAGAATGCGTAAGTCAGTGGGGAGCAGCTTTTGAGTCCCCTGCTCTTCCTACCGACGGCGCACGATCTCCGCAGTCGAAACAACGAACTCGGTCAGCACACCGTCCCGGCTCATCGGCATCAAGCGCACCTCGACATCGCGCAGCATCGGCTCGACCTTCTCGCCCAAGACGGCCGGCGAGGAAGACGAGAAGGTCAACATGCGTTGCGCCAGGTCAGCCACGCTGGTTTCCTTCACGCTCTCGACCCGGATCATCTCAGCGGCCTGAAATGCGGTGCCTTGCAGCAGGGAGGAAAGCTCGCGATGCACGCGCCTCCCCGAACGTGACTCGGACCATAGTTCTTTGTCCGACCAGGTACGCCGCGCTGCGGTGTATTCCTCAAGCCACGCATTGCGCCCGTCGGGCGCGGAGGCGGACGCGCATATGGCGACGACGCCACCCGGCGCCACCAGCCGTTCGAACAGCGGGCCCAAGGTGCTCTCGTCCAGCCAGTGGAGCGCTCGTCCGATGGTAACGAGATCGAAGCGCCCGATGCTTTCCGGCAAGTCCTCCGCCCTGCTCTCGACCAGCGTCACCTCCCGTCCGGCCTGCTTGGCCGCCTGCCGTGCGGCCGCCAGCATGTTCGGCTCGGGATCGACGGCGACAATGCGTCCGACATAGTCCGCAAAGCCGAGCGCGAGCAGGCCGGGCCCGGTGCCGAGATCGATCAGCGCATGCTGCTTCGTGAGCGCCAGGCGCTGGGCGACCTCACGGAAGAACGTGGGCGGATAAGGCGGCCGGAATTGCTCATAGAGGTCAACTGTCGTTGCAAAACGTCCCATTCCGCACGCCCAATCATCGAGGTCATCGAAGTGTGTACAGCGAAAGTAACCCGCTGCACCGGCGCGTCACCTTAAATCTGGATCACATTTTTACGCGCACCCCGTTGTTGCCCGAAGCGTTCTGGCGTGGCCGCCTACCCTTCCGGAATGGCTGCTTTGGCCATGAGCCGACAGCGGCGATGGGTCGCTCTCAGGTTCTTCGGGAGGCGGGCATCGAGGAGCTCGATTCCGCCGCCTCTTGATCGATCAGTGAACGGCCGTCATGGCCTTGGCCAATTGCTCGTGAAGTCGGCGTTGTTCGTCGTCGCTAAGCTTCTGCGGTTCGAGCACGACGACAAATCGTTTGAGCGTTCCGGTAAAGCGGAACGGCATCTTGTCGGCATATTCCTCCAGTACCGGCGTTCCCGTGTCTTGACCGACGTCGAAGGTTTCATCGAGCGAGAACCGACAAGGCAGGGTTTGTGGAATCCGTCCCTGTGCGACCTGCTTTTCGTCTACCAGCAAGGTGGCTATCGCCCCCTTGCCGATGCCGCCACCTTCGTACTCGAATTTGACGCGGAGGATATGATTGCCAGCCGGGAGCGACTGATCGGATGCCACTTTGAACTTGTGGTCCGGCTGGTTCGAAAGCGCGTAGGCGAAGACGGGCTTGCCGTCCATCGCCAGCAGTGCCCAGCCGCCGAAACGGCCTCCGATCGTGGCCAAGACGCCGTTCGCACCACCCTGCGGGATGGCTACTTCGGCAGCGATCGTCCACGACTTGTTCTTGAAGTCCGGCGCCGATCCCTCCGGGATCCGGATCATCCCCGGAAAGTAGGTGAACTCACTCCGGCCGCGGGTCAGGCTCGGCCGAATTGCCGGATCAACCCGGGATGCGAAGCTGGAGTCGAGCGGATAGACATTGTATTTCCTTGCTTCCGCATCGAACGCATCCTGCAGCTCTTTGAGCTTCGCGGGGGACTTTGCCGCCAGATCGTTCGACTGGCTGAAGTCTTCACTGATGTTGTAAAGCTCCCATTTGAAGTCATCGGGGTTGGGCTCGTATCCGCTGGTCACCCAGGGCAGGCGAAGCGGCGTCGTGCTCGCCATCCAGCCATCCCTGTAGATGGCCCGGTTCCCCAACATCTCGAAATATTGGGTGGTGTGTTGTGTCGGCGCCGTGGCGCTGTCGAAGGTGTAGACGAGGCTAGTGCCATCCAGTGGCTTCTGCTTCACACCGTCCATGATATCCGGAGGCGTGACCTTCGCGGCCTCATAGATGGTCGGCACGATATCGATCACGTGACAGAACTGGGTTCGCAAGCCGCCCTTGTCCTTGATGCGTGCCGGCCACGATATCACCATGCCGTTGCGGGTGCCGCCGAAGTGCGATGCGATCTGCTTCGTCCATTGCATCGGGGTGTCCATCGCGTGCGCCCAACCGACCGGATAGTGGTTGTAGGTCAGCGGGCCGCCCAGCTCGTCGATCATCGAGAGCAGAAACGGGAGGCTCTCCGTCACGCCATTGGCGGCGGTAGCGACCTCGTTGGTCGTGCCCTGCAGGCTGCCCTCGGCACTCGCGCCATTATCACCCATCATGAAAACGACGAGCGTGTTATCCATCTGGCCTGATTGTTCGACAGCGTCGAGCAGACGACCGATGTTGTAGTCAGCGTGTGACAAGGCGCCCGCGTACACTTCCATCATCCGCGCATACAGGCGCTTCTGGTCCGCCGACAAGGAATCCCACGCTGGGATCTGTTCCGGGCGGGCGGTCAGCTTGGTATTGGGCGGCACAACTCCCAGCTTGATCTGCCTGGCGAGCGTCTCCTCGCGCAGCCTGTCCCACCCCTGATCGAACTGCCCCTTGTATTTCGCGATCCAGTCTTTCGGCGCGTGATGTGGTGCATGCGCAGTGCCGGTCGCGTAGTAGAGCAGCCACGGCTTGTTGGGCGCGAGCGCGTGCTGCATCCGCATCCAGGCAATCGCCTTGTCGGCGAGATCGCGATCCAGGATATAAGCAGGGTCGCCCAAATAGGGCTCGATTGGCGTCGTATTCTCGTAGAGTGCCGGGTGCCATTGGTCGCTATCACCGCCAATGAACCCATAGAAATACTCAAAGCCCAGGCCATTCGGCCACAGATCGAACGGGCCTGCCTGACTGGACATCCAGTCCGGCACATTGTGCATCTTGCCGAACCATGACGTGTTGTAGCCATTCTCCTTGAGAACGGCCCCCACGGAGCCCGCGCTCTTTGGCACCAGCGAATTGTAGCCGGGATAACCGGTCGCGAACTCGGTGATGACCCCGCTCGCCACCGAATGATGGTTGCGTCCGGTGATCAGTGCTGCCCTGGTGGGAGAACACAGCGCGGTGGTGTGATAGCTGTTGTAGCGAAGCCCGCTGTCCGCGAGCCGCTGAAAGTTGGGGGTCTGGATGGGCCCTCCAAACGTGCTGGTCGCGCCGAAGCCCACATCGTCAGTCAAGATCAGGAGGACGTTCGGTGCCCCCGCCGGGGCCTCGACCCCTTTTGGAAAGTCGGAGACCGAACCCTTCACTGTGCGCTCGATCTTCCCCGAGAAGGGCGGCTCCGGCCTCGGCAGTACCGTGTCTGTCGCGGCAGATGCCGTGCGCGGAAGCGCAGTCGACGTGATCACTGATGCAGCAAGGAGTGAGGTGGAGCCGAGCAGACGGCGTCGACTGATCTCGATCCTTTTCGCGGGGGAAGAACGATTGGACTTGTTGCCTTGTTCGTCGTCGCGCATGGTTGCCTCCTACGATACCGGCATGTCTCCGAAGTTGCGGACATCCATCGTCTCTGGCGACATCTGTCTCCGTGCGATCTGTTACTTGCTGGTCATCGGGCAGTATGTTGGGTGAATGGCAACACCCGTTGGAACTCGGGCCCATTGCGGCTGCTCCCCGACCAACATCCCATTCGCGGCTGGGACAGCGCCAAAGGTCCGCTTGGAGTCCAAAATCGCGGATGCGACACAGCTCTTCTTGATCTAAATCAATCGATTTGTGCCTTGGGTCAGCTCACACCCTAGCCTTTCTCCTCCGTGAGCAGATAGGACCGGAATGCTCCGGGAGCCTCGCCTCGTAAAGGAAGCTTCGGAACATGAGCGACCGCTGTCGGCAAAGGGATGTACGCGTGCGGTCTTTGAGCAACGGGCTAATCAGCCGCAATTCCAGATCGGCCCGATCGGCGTCCGCGTCCAGCAAGGACCGAAGCTGCCGCCATTGTAGCGACCGCCGTAGAATCCAGGCCGGCCGAAATAATGCCAGTCGCCATCCCACCCGTAATATCTTGGCACTGGATCGATGTACCAATGGCGCCGGTCGCGGCGCGCCATGCGCGAAGCCAAAGTTTTCTGCTTGTAAAGTGGAAGGCTGTTGTTCGGTGGCTGCTGATAGCCCGGAAGGAAGCCGTAGCCGTGCCAGCGTGGCGGCGCTCGTTTATGAACCGGCTCAGCCGGCGCTACGACCGGCAGCAGTGACAGGACGACGGCAATCGACAGACACATCAGGCGCGACATGAGCACAACATAGACGTCCGGCTGCTCGGAAGCGACTCAAATCCGAGTGCATGGTTGCTCCCGACTTTCTCTCATCGATTCGATACGGTAAATCGACCCGTCATATTTTCAGGGGTTCAAATTCTGAGGACGGGTGAGCCATGGGAATACCAGCAGACAGATTACCGACTGGCGGCTTTGCTCGCCTCGTCCCCGAGCTGGACGTGTTTGACCTGGAAACGAGCAAGAAATTCTGGTGCAAGATACTTGGTTTCCAGATTGCCTATCAGCGCCCCGAAAATCGCTTCATGTACCTCGAGCTGCAAGGAGCTCAGGTCATGCTGAAGCAGCAAAATGGTAACTGGGAAACTGGGGCTCTGGAACGACCGTTGGGACGCGGGATCAACTTTCAGATCTTCGTCGACTCCGTCGCACCTCTTCTCGATGCACTGAAGCATGAGAAATGGCCCCTCTTCAGAGAGTGTCATGACGCCTGGTATCGGATTGCAGGAGGGGAGCGCGGCAACAGGCAATTCCTGGTGCAAGACCCTGACGGTTACCTCCTGCGTTTCGCACAGGATTTGGGAAAGAGGTAATCTCCTCGAACGGCACCAGTTGGATCGGCTATGTTGAAGGAATTCGCTTACGAGATCTGGACTGCGGATGGACCCGACGTAGCAGTAGCCGGATTTCATTATCCCACCCGGATGGCCGTCATCAGACTGTCGGATGGAGGCCTCTTCATCTGGTCGCCGATAGAACTCACCGATAGCCTGCGGGCGGAGGTCGATGCCGCAGGTCCGGTGCGGCACATCATTGCTCCCAATTCACTTCATCACCTGTTCCTTCCACACTGGAAGCGCGCCTACCCTGGCGCCAAACTCTACGCCCCGCCGGGATTGCGCAGGAAACGCGAGGACATTGCCTTTGACGCTGATCTCGGAAGTGTGCCGAGCCCGGATTGGATCGAGGAGATCGATCAGGTCCTGATGCAGTGCAACCTGATCACGACGGAGGTGGTGTTTTTTCACATCAAGAGCGGGACCGTGCTGTTTACTGATCTGCTCCAGCAGATTCCGGCCGACCGCAACTCCGGCTGGCGGGCCATGGTGGCGAAGCTGGACCTCATGGTAGGGCCCGAGCCATCGGTGCCGCGCAAGTTTCGTGTCGCCTTCACCAACCGCCGCGCTGCGCGAAAGTCTCTGGACTACATTCTCGCATGGCCAGCTCAGAAGGTGCTGATGGCCCACGGGACACCGGTGGAAAAGGACGCGCGAGTATACCTGCGCCGTGCGTTTGGGTGGCTGACCGCGTGATTTAGAGCGTCGGAGCCGCGAAGACGCTTACATGCAAATTGCAGGAAGGTTCGCGTGTTAGCTGCGCAATAGGTCGCTTCTGACGACCCCTACAACACTATTCAAAACAGAAGAAAGGTCCCGATCAGGATGCCTGCAGCAAAGGACCAAAGTCCCAAGGTGCAGGCTGAAACAACGCGGACAAGGTTACGAAGCTGCTCCTCGTGCTCCTCCTCTGCTGTCTTAGGGAGATGAGCCGTCATTGGCGCTGTCTTGCCTATGCTTTTGCTCGGCATTGGCAAGATTTACGCCCCCAAATCATGGTGAAGGCGGGGCAATTTGCCCGCCCCAGCGATGCCGATGTTGTGATCAGGCTTGGGGCCGAGCCGCAGCAGAAGCAGCGTTTCAGTGGGTCAGGAAGGTCCGCTTGGGATCATGACAGCCGCCCAATAGATCGTCCGGCACATTGCCGAACGCGCGCAGCACGGTCGTCGTCGATTCCGGATAGCCGACGCGGACGAGCGCGACGGCTCCGGCATGGCCCAGGATCTGCCAAAACCCTTTCGCGCGCTCGATCGCCGCCGCAGGGCTCGCGCATTTGAAAGGCTCGCCGGCGACGAGACCATCGTCGGTCAGGTCGAATGGCATGGCGACAAAGAGAGTGATCTCGCCCACGGCCGTCTCCCCGATTATTTCGCTGCCCGTCTGATGGGGCTGATCGCGCATTGAAAGCAAGTTTGGGTCGTCCTGGCTTGCGCCAAATCAATATGGCTTCGCCAATCCGTCATTTATGCCGTTTGGTCCGCGCAGACCAGAGGTCTGTCCCGACCGAAGGCGTACCCCCGGCAAAGCCCGCTTTCCCTAGCGCGCGGCGTATGCGAGCCTGGACGGAAGAAACCATCAACGGTGCATCCGCCATGCCCGATCCAGACCTGTCTGTCGACGGCGCCCGCGTTCTCGCCGATCTCAATGCGCTCCGCGCCATCGGCGCCTACAAGACCGGCGTGCACAAGCCGACGTTTTCGGAGCCGCATATGCGCTCGATCGAGTGGCTTGCCGCGAAGCTTCCGAAAGCCGGCCTCGCCCCCACGATCGACGGCATCGGCAACGTTCTCGGCACCAGCGCAAAACCTGGCTTGAGGCTCCTGGCCGGCTCGCATCTCGAAAGCCAGAATTTCGCCGGCTGGCTCGATGGACCGCTCGGCGTCGTCTATGCGCTCGAAGCCGCCCGCGTCATCAATCCCGACGCGAGCCTCCGAGGTGCCGTCGAGGTCGCCGCCTGGTGCGACGAGGAAGGACATTTCGGCCATTTCCTTGGCAGCCGTTCCTACGTTGGCGCCGTGACCGAAGCGGAGGTCGATGCCGCGCGCGACCGCAGCAGCGGCCGTCCCATGCGTGAAGCGCTGGCGAGTGTCGGGCTTGCCGGCCGCCCGCGCGTCACCGCCGAACGCGGACGGCACGTCGGATATCTCGAGGCCCATATCGAGCAAGGCCGGACACTCGAAGACAGCGGCCTCAAGATCGGCGTCGTCACCTCCATCGTCGGCATCTGGCAATATCGCATCACGTTCACCGGCGAGCAGAACCACGCCGGCACCACACAGATGGCGATCCGCCGCGATGCTGGCCTTGCGCTCGCCAAATTCTGCGTCGCGATCGACGACAGCTTCCCTGCCCTGTGCGGACCGCGCACGGTATGGACCACCGGCCGCATCACGCTCGACCCCGGCGCGCCCAGCATCATTCCCGGCCGCGCCGAAATGCTGTTCCAGATGCGCGACGACGATCCGGGCGTGATCGAACGCCTGGAGGCGCATTTGCGCCGCATGGCCGCCGAGGTCACGGCGGAAGGCCGCTGCAGCGTCGAGGTCGAGCGCATCCGCACCGGCACGCCGGCGATGATGGATGCCGCGTTCCAGGACGCGATCGAAGCCGCTAGGCCGTGTGGACAGTTACCTTATCCAGAGCAGAGTGGCGGCAATGGCGACGACGGCGAAGTAGTTTCGCG
>NZ_JBEGDB010000201.1:0-14466 GCF_043638955.1 Bradyrhizobium sp. 31Argb
CACGCGCAGTCACGCGACCGCGTCAAAACACCAGGCCAGAATGCCCTTCTGCGCATGCAGGCGGTTCTCGGCCTCGTCGAACACCACCGATTGTGGACCGTCGATCACCTCGTCGGTGACTTCCTCGCCGCGATGTGCGGGCAGGCAATGCATGAACAATGCATCGGGCTTCGCCAGCGACATCAGCTTGGCATTGACCTGATAGGGCCGGAGCAGATTGTGCCGGTGCTCGCCGTCCTTGTCGCCCATCGACACCCAGGTGTCGGTGACGACGCAGTCGGCGCCACGCACGGCTGCTTCGGGATCGTTGCCGAGCACGATCGGCGCCTGGGTCGCCTTGATCCAGTCGCGCATCGCCTTGTTCGGCGCGAGCTGCGGCGGCGTCGCGATGTTGAGGGCGAACTTGAAACGCTCGGCGGCATGCGCCCAGGACGCCAGCACGTTGTTGTC
Organism: Bradyrhizobium sp. 31Argb; assembly: GCF_043638955.1. Classification (NCBI taxonomy): domain Bacteria; kingdom Pseudomonadati; phylum Pseudomonadota; class Alphaproteobacteria; order Hyphomicrobiales; family Nitrobacteraceae; genus Bradyrhizobium; species Bradyrhizobium sp. 31Argb. Next base: position 451 of record NZ_JBEGDB010000201.1, read on the forward strand.
GTCACCGGTCCAGGCCACGGTCTTGCCCTCGATCGAACCGCGACGCTCCTCGAACGTCATCAGGTCGGCCATCACCTGGCAGGGATGCGAGCGGCGCGTCAGCCCGTTGATCACGGGGACGGTCGCATGCGCGGCAAGCTCGAGCAGCGCATCGTGGTTGAGGATGCGGATCATGATCGCATCGACATAGCGCGACAGCACCCGCGCGGTATCGGCGATGGTCTCGCCACGGCCGAGCTGCATCTCGGCCCCGGTGAGCATGATCGATTCACCGCCAAGCTGGCGCATGCCGACATCGAACGACACCCGCGTGCGGGTCGAGGGGCGCTCGAAGATCATCGCCAGCGTCTTGCCTTCGAGCGGCTTCGTAGCCCTCTCATGCGCCTTCAGTCTCGCCTTCATGGCGGCGCCGGCGGCGAGCATGGCGCGCAGCTCGTTGAGCGACATTTCGTTGATGTCGAGGAAGTGACGGGGTGCCTTGCTCATCATCCCGCTGCCTTCTTCGACGGTCCACTTGAGAGCGCGGTGCAGGCGCGCTCGAGGCAACCGATGGCGTGCTCGATCTCGGCCTCGCCGACGATCAGCGGCGCGAGGAAGCGCACCACATTGTCGCCGGCGCCGACCGTGAGCAGCTTCTGCTCGCGTAGGGCGGTGACGAGGTCGCCGGAGGGCACCACGGCCTTGACGCCGATCAGAAGCCCCTCGCCGCGCACGTCCGCGAGAATGGACGGATAGCGGTCGACCACGGAGGCGAGCTTCTGCTTGAGCAGGAGCGACATCTTCTGCACGTGATCGAAGAAGCCGGGCTGCAGCATCACATCGAGCACGGCGCTGGCGGCCGCGACCGCGAGCGGGTTGCCGCCGAAGGTCGAGCCGTGCGAGCCCGGCGTCATGCCGGACGCGGCTTCCGCGGTCGCAAGGAAGGCGCCGATCGGAAAGCCGCCGCCGAGCGCCTTGGCCAGCGACATCACATCGGGAGTGACCCCGATGCGCTTGTAGGCGAAGAGATCGCCGGTGCGGCCCATGCCGGTCTGCACCTCATCGAAGGCGAGCAGGAGACCGTGCTCGTCGCAAAGCTGGCGCAGCGCCTTGAAGAAGGCCGGCGGCGCAGAGCGCACGCCGCCTTCGCCCTGCACCGGCTCGATCAGGATGCCTGCCGTCTGCGGACCAATCGCGCGTTTCACCGCTTCGATGTCGCCATGCGGCACCTGGTCGAAACCGTCCATCGGCGGGCCGAAGCCCTCGAGATATTTGGCGGCGCCGGTCGCGGCCAGCGTCGCGAGCGTGCGGCCATGGAAGGCGCCTTCGAAGGTGACGATGCGATAGCGCTCCGGATGCCCCTTCGAGAAGTGATAGTGACGCACGACCTTGATCACGCCTTCCATCGCTTCCGCGCCGGAATTGCAGAAGAACACGAAGTCCGCAAAACTCTGCTCGCACAGCCGCGCGGCAAGCTTCTCGCCGTCCGGGCTCTTGAACAGGTTCGACATGTGCCAGAGCTTCGTCGCCTGCTCCTGCAGCGCCTTCACCAGATGCGGATGGGCATGGCCGAGCGCGTTCACCGCGACGCCGGAGGTGAAGTCGAGATAACGCTCGCCTTTGGTCGAGATCAGCCAACAGCCTTCGCCGCGTTCGAAGCCGAGATCGGCCCTGGCAAAAACGGGAAGCAGATGCGACGTGGCGCTGTCGGTCATGGCGATCACTGAAGGGTTTTAGACAAGCCTTTCAGATGAGCCCTGGCGGCGTGCAGCGATGCAGACACGCGGCTGGAGCTCATCCAGCGAAAACAAAACGTGCCGCCTTTGCAGGGCGGCACGTAAAGGCATTCTATGCGCGCGGCGGGTGCTGTCAATCGCCACGAAGCCGCCAGGCTGCGCTGCAAAGTACCGGGTAATCCGCGGGTTTCCAGTGTAGTGGAAAAGCCCGATTGCAATCCCTAAATGTCGGAACATGTGGACGCATAGGCGCGGACTCTTGCGCCAGAGTCACGCCATATTGTAGCGTCTGGCCTGTCGGGTACGACATCTCGTGCGGCAGTTTTGATCCCTAGAGTCCTTTGTGTGCGGCGTACACGTTCGGGTGCGGTTTTCGTGCCCGGCGAGCCTTAAGGGATTCTGCCCGCAGGGATTTTTGAGATTAGGCATCGCAGCGCTGTCCCAGGATCGGCCGGCGCAACGCGAAGGGAAAGATGCGATGACGGTATTGACCTGGTCCGACGAACGCGTCGAGCAATTGAAGAAGCTCTGGGAAGCCGGGCTCTCGGCCAGCCAGATCGCAGCGGAACTCGGCAACGTGACGCGCAATGCAGTGATCGGCAAGGTGCACCGGCTCGGCCTCTCGGGTCGCGCCAAGAGTCCAGCCGCCACCGCACCGCGGCAGCGCAAGGCGCGTCCCGCACAGCCGATGATGCGCGTGGCGCGTCCGGTCTCCCGCGGCAACACCGCGCTCGCGCACGCCTTCGAGGTGGAGGTGGAAGCGGACCCTATCGCCTACGACAATGTGGTGCCGATGAGCCAGCGGCTGTCGCTGCTCGAATTGAACGAGGCCACCTGCCACTGGCCGGTCGGCGATCCCTCGAGCCCGGAATTCTTCTTCTGCGGCGGCAAGGCGCTTCCCGGCCTTCCCTATTGCGCGCACCACTCCCGCGTCGCCTACCAGCCGGCAGCGGACCGCCGCCGTCCGACGGTCAAGCCGTCACACGGCAAGTAAGCCGACGACAGATCGTAGCCCGGGTGAAGCGCAGCGTAACCCGGCAATGCTGTATCGGCAGGTCCAAATTTCCCCGGGTTACGCTTCGCTGCACCCGGGCTACGGATTGAGGTCGCCGAGTTACGACTGCTCGGCCTTCGCGAAGCGATCATCCAGCGCGTAGCCCGCGCCGCGGACGGTGCGGATCGGGTCCTGCTCGCGGCCGGGATTGAGCAATTTGCGCAGGCGGCCGATGTGGACGTCGACGGTGCGCTCGTCGATATAGATGTCGCGCCCCCAGACGCTGTCGAGCAACTGCTCGCGGCTGAACACGCGGCCGGGATGCTCCAGGAAGAACTCCAGCAGGCGATATTCGGTCGGGCCGAGATCGATCGGACGGCCCGAGCGCGCGACGCGACGCTTCTCGCGGTCGAGCTCGATGTCGCCATAGGTGAGCACGGTGGCGAGCCGCTCCGGACTTGCCCGACGCAACAGGCCCTTCACCCGCGCCAGCAGTTCAGGCACCGAGAACGGCTTGACGATGTAGTCGTCGGCGCCGGTCGCCAGTCCCCTCACGCGCTCGCTTTCCTCGCCGCGCGCGGTCAGCATGATGATCGGGAGCTGCTTGGTCTCCGGCCGCGCCCGTAGACGGCGGCACAGCTCGATGCCGGAGAGTCCCGGCAGCATCCAGTCGAGCACGACAAGGTCGGGAATGCGTTCCTTGAGCCTTGTGTCCGCATCATCTCCACGGGCGACCGTTTCGACATCATAGCCTTCTGCATCGAGATTGTAGCGCAACAGCGTCGTCAGCGCTTCTTCGTCTTCGACCACCAGAATGCGTGCGCTCATCGGCTTGGCTTCTCCTATAGCGGGATGACTCTCTGCCTGAATCGTCATCCCACTCTTCCTTTGATGTTTTGAGCAGGATCTTCTTCGGAAAACCGGCTTCGACTTTCCTGGATGTGCTCTAGTTGCCCGGAACGGTCGTGGCGAACGTCGTCATATCCCCCTTCGGCCGCTTGTCGGTCATCTGCTGACCCTCGATCATGTAGAACACCGTCTCCGCGATGTTGGTGGCGTGGTCGCCGATCCGCTCGATGTTCTTGGCGCAGAACATCAGGTGGATGCAGAACGAGATGTTGCGCGGATCTTCCATCATGTAGGTGAGGAGCTCGCGGAACAGCGAGGTGCAGATCGCGTCCACCTCCTCGTCGCTCTTCCAGACGTTCATCGCGGCCGGCAGATCGTGCGCGGCATAAGCGTCGAGCACGGACTTGACCTGCGACAGCACGAGGTCGGTCATGTGCTCCAAGCCGCGGATCAGCTTCAGCGGCTGGAAGTCGTTCTCCAGCGCGGCGACGCGCTTGCCCATGTTCTTGGCGAGGTCGCCGATCCGCTCGAGGTCGGTCGCCACCCGCATCGCGCCGACGATCTCGCGCAGGTCGACGGCCATCGGCTGGCGGCGGGCGATCGTCAGCACGGCGCGCTCTTCGATCACGCGCTGCAGGCTGTCGATCTCGATGTCGGAAGCGACGACACGCTTGCCGAGCGCAATGTCGCGGCGGATCAGCGCATCGACGGATTCGGTGATCATCCGTTCGACCAGCCCGCCCATCTCCGCGACCAGACGGGTCAGTTCCTGAAGATCGCTGTCGAACGCCTTGGCGGTATGTTCAGAAGCCATGATGTCCCTCCTCAACCGAACCGGCCGGTGATGTAGTCCTGGGTGCGACGATCGCTCGGCGAGGTGAAGATCTTGCTGGTGTCGTCAAACTCGATCAGTTCGCCCAGATACATGAACGCGGTCTTGTCGGAGACGCGCGCCGCCTGCTGCATGTTATGCGTGACGATCGCGATCGTGTAGTCCTCCGACAGCTCCTGGATCAGTTCCTCGACCTTGGCGGTCGAGATCGGATCGAGCGCCGAGCAGGGCTCGTCGAACAGGATCACTTCGGGCCGCACCGCAACCGTGCGGGCGATGCACAGACGCTGCTGCTGGCCGCCGGAGAGGCTCAGGCCGGAGGCGTTGAGCTTGTCCTTGACCTCGTTCCACAGCGCGCCGCCGCGCAGCGCTTTCTCGACTCGGCCGTCCATTTCGGATTTCGAGATCTTCTCGTAAAGGCGGATGCCGAAGGCGATGTTCTCATAGATCGTCATCGGGAACGGCGTCGGCTTCTGGAACACCATTCCGATCCGCGCCCGCAGCAGGTTGAGATCGAGCTTGGGGTCGAGAATGTTGGTCTGGTCCAGCATCAGTTGGCCGGTGGCGCGCTGGCCGGGATAGAGGTCGTACATCCGGTTGAAGATCCGCAGCAGCGTTGACTTGCCGCAACCGGAAGGACCGATGAAGGCGGTGACGCGGTTGGTGCCGAGCGCCAGGTTGATGTTCTTCAGCGCGTGGTGCTCGCCGTAATAGAAGTTGAGGCTGCGTGCCGTCACCTTCGGCGGCGCTTCCGGCAGCGATTTCTGGGGAATGGCCGCGCTCGGGCTGGTCGTCGATACGGTCATATCGGTCATTTTGCGCTCCTTTCGGCGCCGAGGATGCGCGCGCCGATGTTGAGCGCGAGCACGGTCAAGGTGATGAGCAGGGCCCCGCTCCAGGCGAGCTCTTTCCAATAGGCGTAGGGGCTCTGCACGAAGTTGTTGATGGTCACCGGCAGGTTCGCCATCGTCTTGGTCAGGTTCAGGCTGAAGAACTGATTGGACAGCGCGGTGAACAGCAGCGGCGCGGTCTCACCGGCGACGCGGGCGGTCGCCAGCAGCACGCCGGTGATCAGGCCGGAGCGCGCCGCACGATAGGCGATCCGCTTGATCACCAGCGAGCGCGGAAGGCCAAGCGCGGAGGCCGCCTCCCGCAGCGGGTTGGGGACGAGCAGCAGCATGTCCTCGGTGGTGCGCAGCACGACGGGGATGACGATCACCGCCAGCGCCAGACAGCCGGCCAGCGCGGAGAAGCCGCCCATCGGCACGACGACCGCGCCATAGATGAACAGGCCGATGATGATCGACGGCGCGCTCAAGAGGATGTCGTTGATGAAGCGGATCACCGAAGTGAGCCGGTCATGCTTGCCGTATTCGGCCAGATAGGTGCCGGCAAACAGGCCGAGCGGCGCGCCGATGCCGACACCGATCACGGTCATGATCACCGAGCCGACGATCGCGTTCAGGAGACCGCCATCGGTGGAGCCGGGCGGCGGCGTGTTCTTGGTGAAGACATCGAGGCTGAGGCCGGCGAGGCCGTTGTAGAACAGCGTGAACAGGATCAGCGCCAGCCAAGTCACCCCAAACGCGGCAGCGGCGATGCAAAGCCCGCGGATGATGATGTCGTTGCGACGGCGAGACCTGTAAATCGGATTCATGGCTCAGTTCCCCGCCTTCTTTTCCAGACGCATCAGCATCAGTCGCGCACAGGCGAGAACAATGAACGTCAGCACGAACAGCAACAGGCCGAGCAGGATCAGGCCCGATTGGTGCAATCCGTCACTCTCGGCGAATTCGCTGGCGATCGCCGCCGAGATCGTCGTGCCCGGCGCGAAGATCGAGGAGGAGATGCGGAACGAGTTGCCGATGATGAAGGTCACGGCCATGGTCTCGCCGAGTGCGCGGCCGAGGGCCAGCATGATGCCGCCGATCACGCCGACGCGGGTATAGGGAATCACGACGTTGCGGACGACTTCCCAGGTGGTGCAGCCGACCCCGTAGGCCGCCTCCTTCAGGACCGGCGGCACTGTCTTGAACACGTCGACCGAGATCGCCGTGATGAAGGGCAGCACCATGATCGCCAGGATCAGCGCGGCGTTGAACAGGCTGAGATAGGACGGCGGGCCGCCGAACACCGCGCCCAGCAGCGGCACGCCGTCGAACAGGCGGATCATGAACGGCTGGAAGGTGTTGGCGAGGAACGGGCCGAGCACGAAGAAGCCCCACATGCCGTAGATGATCGAGGGGATGCCGGCCAGGAGCTCAATCGCGATGCCGATCGGGCGGCGCAGCCATTGCGGGCAAAGCTCGGTGAGGAAGATCGCAATGCCGATGCCGACGGGAATGGCGATCAGCATCGCGATGATAGAGGTGATGAGCGTGCCATAGATCGGCCCGAGCGCACCGAGCACCGGCGGATCGGCCGACGGCGCCCAGCGTTGCGTCGACAGGAAGGCGAAGCCGTATTCCTTCATCGCCGGCCAGGCGCCGGCAATCAGCGAAAGAATGATGCCGCCGCCAAGGATCAGGAGCACCGAAATCGCGCAGGCCCGGGTGATCCAGTAGAAGGTGAGGTCACCGAGTTTGAAGGCGCTGAGGGCCTTGGCACGATCGTAAGGTCCGGAGGCTGCCATTACGTCGCTTTGAACGGCCATGTCTGCCACGCCAATCCCCTGTGTTGACTGATACAATAGAAGGGTCGCTTCTTGTCGAGCGATCTTGCCGACGAGTTTATCCGGCGCCGCTTCTGGGTCCGAGGACCAGACCCGGAACCCCTTGGGATTCCGGGATCACTTGCTGCACTCGCGCCCCGGAAGATGACGGGGCGCGAGGCTCTCGATGCGAGGCTCAGCTCTTGATGTCCGAGGCCCAGGTCTTTTCGATCAGCTTGACGACCGCTTCCGGCATCGGAATGTAGTCGAGCTCCTCGGCGGCCTTGCCGCCCTTCTCGAACGACCACTTGAAGAACTTGATGGCTTCGCCCGAAGCCACCTTATCCGTCGGCTCCTTGTGCATCAGGATGAAGGTCGCCGCGGTGATCGGCCAGGACGCATCGCCCGGCTGGTCGGTCAGGATCACGTAGTAGCCCGGAGCCTTGGCCCAGTCCGCGTTGGAAGCAGCAGCCTGGAACGCAGCAATGGTCGGCTGCACGGTCTTGCCCGCCTTGTTGACCATCGCGGCATAGGTCAGCTTGTTCTGCTTGGCGTAGGCGTATTCGACGTAGCCGATGGCGTTCTTGGTCTGGCTGATGTTGCCGGCAACACCCTCGTTGCCCTTGGCGCCAACGCCAACCGGCCACTCGACCGCAGTGCCCGAGCCGACCTTGGACTTCCAGTCGGCGTTCGACTTGGAGAGGAAGTCGGTGAAGTTGAAGGTGGTGCCCGAACCGTCGGAACGGCGGACCACGGTGATGGCGTCAGAGGGCAGCTTCAGCTTCGGATTGAGCTTGGCGATCGCCGCATCGTCCCACTTGGTGATCTTGCCGAGATAGATGTTGCCGATCACTTCGCCCGACAGCACGAGCTCGCCCGGCTTGATGCCTTCGAGGTTCACGACCGGCACGATCGCGCCCATCACCATCGGCCACTGGACGAGTCCGTCCTTCTCGAGCTGCTCGGCCTTCAGCGGCGCATCGGTGGCACCGAAGGTCACGGTCTTGGCCTGGATCTGCTTGATGCCGGCGCCCGAGCCGATCGACTGATAATTCAGCCCGTTGCCCGTTTCCTTCTTATAGGCGTCCGCCCATTTGGAATAGATCGGGAACGGAAATGTCGCGCCCGCGCCAGTGATATCGGCCGCGAAGGCCGACGTCGAAACGGCCACCAAGCCGGCAGCGACGATTGTCCTAAAGAAATTCATGGGGTGGTCTCCAATCCTGTGAGCGAAGCGCCGGATGCGCCCGATCGCGCTCACGCCGGTCCGTTTAGGAGCGGTCGATGCTCGTTTTACGAAGGTTGGGTGACAGTTGGATGACACATTCAAGCAATTGAAATTGCTTGACTTTATGCCGCTGCGGCGGTCTTCACCTGGGGAAAACAGGCGGTAAAAGTAGCGCCGTTTTTCGGCACGCTTTCGATCAAGAGACGGCCGCGATGACGGTTAAGAATATGTTTCACCAAGGATAATCCGAGCCCGGTTCCGCCCTGGAGGCGGCTGTCGCCGACGTCGACCCGGTAGAAGCGCTCGGTCAGCCGCGGCAGGTGTTCCGGGGCGATGCCGGGACCGAAATCCCGCACCAGGACCCGGATCTCCGGGGCACCCTCGCCGGAGGCGGCCTCCTTGAGCGAGACGATCACCCTGCCGCCGGAGGCGCCGTATTTCAGGGCGTTCTCGATCAGGTTTTCGAACAGCCGCAACAGCTCCTCGCGGTCGCCCGCGATCATGACCGGCGTCTCGGGAAGCTGGATCTCGATCACGACCTGCCGCTCGCGCGCCAGCGGCTCCAGGCCGTCGGCGACCTGGCGGATGATCGGGATCAGGTCGACGCAGGTGTCGGGGCGGACATGGGCCGAGAGCTCGACCCGCGACAGCGACAACAGATCGTCGATCAGCCGCGCCATCCGGGTGGCCTGGGTGTGCATGATGCCGAGGAAGCGCTCCCGCGCCCGCGGATCGTCCCTGGCCGGTCCCTGCAGGGTGTCGATGAAGCCCGACAGCGCCGCGAGCGGCGTCCGCAATTCGTGGCTGGCATTGGCGACGAAGTCGGCGCGCATTTCCTCGACCCGGCGCAGCGGCGTCAGGTCGTGGAAGGTCATCAGCATGCATTTGTCGGTGCCGCCGAACAGGGTCGGCACCGGCACCGGCGTGATCACCAATTCCATCCAGCGATCGACCGGGACATGATCGAGATAGGTGGCGCGCCGCGGCTCGGTGGTGGCGATCGCCTCGCGCAGCGCGGTGATGATCTCCGGCGACCGCAACGCGAATTGGGCCAGCTCGTTCTTGCGCAGCGCCGGCGCCAACTGGGCCGCTGCGGCATTGAGATGGATGACGCGCCCGGCGCGGTCGAGCAGCACCGCCGGGTCCGGCATGCCGGCGACGACGGCGGCAACCGCCCCGTTCTCGACCGGGTTGACGCTGCGGGTATCCTCGCGGGAGGCCGCCACGTCGTGCAGGCGCCAGGGCACCAGCGCCGCGGCGGCGATGCAGAGGAACACCGCAAAAGCGCGGATCAGCGAGAGCTCATCGAGCGCGACCAGCACGCTGAGCGCCAGCCCCGCCGCAAGCAGCACAATAGCCGAGTGCCGCAGCCGGTCGGGCCACGGCGAGAAGAAGGAGGAAGAGGATTCGTGAAGGGCCATTGAGCCGGCTTCTTCCTGTTCAGGCGGCGGCGTCAGGCGCTCGTGTCTCCGCGCTCGCGGACATAAACGGCCTCATGCCGCGGTTTGGCGTCGGAGCCAGCTCCCAAATGGCGCAGGCGCTTGATTCGCGCTCCGAGGATAAGCTCCCGAAACGTCAGCAAGATTACAGATATGACAAAAGGTGAAATATAGTAGAGCATCCGGAACAAAAGCATCCCGCCGAGCAGGTCCTCGCGGTCCATCTGCCAGAGGCCGACCAGCATGGCGGCGTCGAACACGCCGAGGCCGCCGGGCGAGTGGCTGGCAAAGCCCAGTAGCGTCGCCGAGACGAAGATGACGGCCACCACGACAAAGCCGAGATTGGGCTCGTCCGGCACCAGCACGTACATCGCCAAGGCGCAGAACCCGAGGTCGATGATGCCGATGCAGATCTGCAAGAGTGTCAGCGGCCCGCCCGGCAGCGTCACCGTCCAGGGCCCGCGCCCGACCACCCGCGGCTGGGTCCAGACCCAGACCACATAGGCCACCAGCGCGACGATGATCGTGAATGCCGCGACCCGATTGAGCCAGGGCGGAAGCTGATCGATCGAAGCGGCGGCCTCCGGATGATAGGCAATCCCGATGCCGAGCACGGCGGCATTGCCGAGCCAGAAGGTCAGCCCGGCCAGGAAGCAGATCTTGGCGACGTCGATCGCGTTCAGCCCCCAGGCCGAATAGATGCGGTAGCGCACCGCCCCGCCGGTGAAGACGCTGGCGCCGACATTGTGCCCGATCGAATAGGAGGTGAAGGCGGCGAGCGCATTGATGCGGTAGGGAATGTGGCTGTGGCCGATCGCACGCACCGCGAACAGGTCGTAGAAGGTCAGCGTGAAATAGCCGGCCGCCACGAACAGCGCCGCGAGGGCGATCTGGCGCGGCTCGGTGCTTTTGATGGCCTCGAGCACCTCGTTGGTGTCGATGCCGCGCAGCATGTGATAGAGCACGTAGCACGCGATCGCGATGACCGTGATACTGATCGCAACGCCCAATTTGTGCAGGACCTGCTTCTGGCGCAGAAACGCGATCGCCTTGCGGATTGCTTCCAGCATCTAGACCTCGAATTGCGATCCCGCGACGACGGCTACCGGGCGAACCCCGCCGACGCTCCGCTGTTCCCTTCCGCCTGTCGTAGCGCGTTTCGGGTCGAAGTGGAATTCGTCTGGCGACGATAAAACGCGCATCTTCAACACATTAGGGGGAGTTCATGACAGCAGGTGCACAGTTTTGCTGCATTCTCGCCGATCCGACAAGGAGTTGACACGCAGGCGCGGGCCGTGGCCAGCCCACCACCGATGCGACCGAACGTCCCGGCAGCAGCCATCGGGAGCACGAAACCCGCCTGGCAGCCGCAACTCGCCACCTCATCTGGCCGGCTGGCTGCGCGACACCACCCAGTCACGCAGCCACGATCCCACCAGGCATCCGGCGAGATAGAGCGCGAACATGATCAGGAACAGGTCGAGCCAATAGCCGAAGCGGCCGGGAACGATGTGGCCGAGCGCAAGGGCGATCAGGATCGCCGCAAGCAGCGCCAGCCATCGCGCCAGCTTTCGTGACACCCCTTCCCCGCGCTGCACCACCGATATCCAGCCCATCGCAAGGCCGATCAACAGCGCCGCGAGCAGCCAACCCCAGAAGAACGTCGCCAGATAGGCCATCACTTCACCACGAAATCGATGCGGCGGTTCTGCGCCTTGCCTTCTTCGCTGTCGTTGCCGGCAAGCGGCTGCGTGGCGCCATAGCCGACCGCCTGGAAGCGCGTCGCCGGCAGGCCCGCTTTGACCAGATAGTCCATCACCGCCTCGGCGCGCCGTTCGGAGAGCGCCTGGTTGGCGCTCTCGTCGCCGTCGCTGTCGGTGTGGCCGGCGATCTCGATCGTGGCATTCGGGCAGCGCAGCGCGGTCTCGGTCAGGCGATCGAGCAGGCCCACGGAATCCGCGGAGATATCGGCCTTGCCCGATTCAAAGCGGATCCTCGCCTTCGACAGCAGCTCGGTGAAGAGCTGCTGGCACACGGTCGCATCCACCGGGGAGGCCGCCGGCTTCACCGAAATGTCGGCCTTGTATTGCCAACCTTGCGGAAAATCCCGGCCGAGGCCGGCGCGAATCTGGTTGGCGGCGGCATCATAGAAGGCGTCGCCCGACAGCTTGACTTGGCGATCGGTCACCACGAGCGTGCCGGTCGACAGCCGCGATAAGGCGCCGAGCGCCGGCACCACGGCGTTGGCAAAGCCGGAAGGAGCGCCCACGCTGGCCTTGAGGTTGTCGACGACCTTCTCCGAGAAGAACTTGCGTCCGGCGGCCGCGACGAGCGCGGCGTGAGCGTTGTTGTCGGGCACATTGCCGGTGAGCGTCAGCGTCACCGCGACCGGATCCTTGTAGGCCTGGAAGATGTAGGGCGGCGCCTTGATGTCATTGGCTGCGACCGAATAGCCCTCGGGCAGATTCCGCAGCGCCGCCGCGATCGCCTCGCGCCCGCCGAGCTCGCGCGCCATGCCGGACAGGTTGACCTTGGTATCGGTCAGCGTGATCTTGCCATCCTTCAACTTGCCGATCTGGTCGAGCAGCAGCAGCGCCGCGCTGTCGAAGCGCGGCGGCGCGCCGCGCGCGAGCGACATCTGGTCGGCAACTTCGACGCCGCCAAGCATATTGCGGGCCGCTTCGAGCAGCTTGCCCTTGCTCGACGGTAACGGCGCACTGCCGGTGAGCGTCACCCGGACGACATCGCGCTCGGCCGACCAGACAAATGGCTTTGCTTCGGGAACGAGCCGCGTCCCGTCATTGACGAGGCGCACGCCGGGCACCGCCTCGACGGAGGCTACCGCGCTCTGACGGCCCTCCTCCGAGAACGCCTCGGCGGCAAAAGTCACGTCCCGCCCGGCGACCGCGATCCTGCGCTTGTCAAGGATGGTGTCCTTGAGCGCGGCGTTTGATCGCGCGGCGAGATCAGCCTCCACGGTTGCGGTCGAGGTCCAGGCCGCGATACCCCAACAGATGACCAGCGGAATCACGCCCGGCCACCACTTGCGACTCCACTTGAAAAGTTCGTGCATTCGGGGTCCTGGCTCCGGAACCAGAGAGAAAACAAACCCTTGGCTGACTGTCAAACCCGAAATACCGCGTCTGGCAAAGAGCCGCGTATAACCGGGCCGGCTAACCGTTTGTTCAGCGGTGGTTCGCTAATTTCGCTCCGTAATGCAACCGGCCGGCCGATTTCCCGGATGAAAAAACAGCTCAGAAAAACCGTTATCCGCGCCGGGCTCGAAGCGCTGTATTTCTCGGGAGCCCATTTCCTGCTGCGACCAATCTTCGCAGGCGTCGGGGCGGTCTTCATGCTGCACCATGTCCGGCCACGCCGCAACGATGAGTTCCAGCCGAACCATCATCTCGAGGTTGAACCGGAGTTCCTGCGCGCGATGCTGGAACATCTGCGCTCGCTCGACATCGACATCGTCACCATGGACGAGATGCACCGGCGGATGACCGAACGTGATTTCGCGCGGCGCTTTGCCTGCTTCACCTTCGATGACGGCTATCGCGACAACCGCGACCATGCACTGCCTGTCATGCGCGAATTCGACGCGCCGTTCATTGTCTATGCCGCCAGCGATTTCGCGGAAGGGACCGGCCGGCTGTGGTGGATCGCGCTGGAGCAGCTGATCGCCAAGGCGGCCGCGATCGAGGCGCCGATCGGCGGAACGATGACGCCGATCGATACCTCGACGCCGGAGGCGAAACACACAGCTTTCGAGCAGTTGCACGACTGGTTGCGGAGCTTGCCGGGCGAGCAGGATGTCCAGCGCGAGGTTTCGGCGCTATGTGCGCGCCATGATGTCGACGAGACGACGATCGCGCGCAAGTTCTGCATGTCCTGGAGCGAACTGAAGGAGTTCGCCAACGATCCGCTGGTAACAATCGGCGCGCACACCATCACCCATTGCAATCTCGCCCGGCAGTCCGAGGAAGTTGCGGCGTTCGAGATGACCGCCAGCCGGGAGCGGATCGAAGCGGCGCTGGCGCGGCCGGTGCTGCATTTCGCCTATCCCTATGGCGACAAGATCGCCGCCGGCCAACGCGAATTCGCCCTTGCCAACGCCGCCGGCTTCAAGACCGCAGTGACGACGCGGCCGGGCATGATCTTCCCGGAAAGCGCCGATCACCTGACCGCCCTGCAACGCGTCTCGCTGAACGGCAATTACCAGGACGCGCGCATCATCCCCGTCCTCACCTCCGGCGCCGCCACCGCCGTCTGGAACGGCTTCCGCCGCATCGACGCGGCGTAGCTCCGC
>NZ_JBEGDB010000202.1:0-14451 GCF_043638955.1 Bradyrhizobium sp. 31Argb
GGGATTTGTTGGGCATACGTTCTCCGTTAGAGAACTGTCCCTAATTTCCCGTGTCTCACTTTTGGGGGGCACTCCAATCCGCCTTTGAGAGCGATCCCGGGTTACGCTCGCGCTTCACCCGGGCTACGGCAATAACTACGCCACCGCGGGCAGGATGCGCGGGCTCACGACATATTCCTTCAACACCTTGTCGTGAGTGTCGACCTCGGTGAGAACCACGTCGTAGCTCCAGAGATCGGCGAGGTGCTGCAGCACGCGCCGCGCATCGGTTTCTACCAGTTGCGATCCCTTGACCACGGTGTGGCGCAGCATCAGCCGGCGGTCGCCTTCCAGGTCGACATCGACGACCTCGATGTTGGGATCGATGAAGCCGACATCGTATTGCCGCGCCAGTTCGCGGCGCACGCGGCGATAGCCGCGCTCGTCATGGATGGCATCGACGCGGATGCCGGCGGTCTCCGCGGGATCGTCATGCAGATGGAACAGGCGCAGACGCCGCACCAGCCGCGGGCTCAGGAACTGGCCGATGAAGCTCTCATCGCGGTAGTTGGCCCAGACCTCGCGCAGCACGCCAATGACATCGCCCCTGCCCGCGATGTCAGGAAACCATTCGCGATCCTCGTCCTCCGGCTCGGTCACGATCCGCTCGATGTCCTGCATCATCGCAAAGCCGAGCGCATAGGGATTGAAGCCGGAGAAGCGGGGATCGTCGAAATCCGGCTGGAACACGACGTTGGTGTGCGACTGCAGGAATTCAAGGAAATTGCCGTCGGAAATGCGGCCCTGCTCGTGCAGCCGGTTCATGATGCTGTAATGGACGTAGGTCGCGGTGCCCTCGTTCATCACCTTGGTCTGGCTCTGCGGATAGAAATACTGCGCGATGTGGCGGACGATGCGCAGCACTTCGCGCTGCCAGGGCTGCAGCCGCGGCGCGGTCTTCTCCAGGAAGTACAGGATGTTTTCCTGCGGCAGCCCGAGCAGGATGCGGCGGCGCTCCGCGGTCAGCGCGGCCCTGGTCTTCGCGGGTCCGGTCGGCACCGTACGCCAGAGATCGTTGAAGGCGCTCTCTTCGTGCGCGCGACGCTCGCCGGCGCGTTTCTCCTCTGTGCGCAGGTCGAGCTTCTTCTTGCCGGGATAGCGATCGATGCCGTGCGACATCAAGGCATGGGCGGCGTCGAGCGTATGCTCGACCGCCCGCCGGCCGTGGCGATCCTCGCAGTGCGAGATATAGCCCTTGGCGAATTCGAGATAGTCCAGGATGCCGTCGGCATCGGTCCACTGCTTGAACAGGTAGTTGTTCTTGAAGAAATGGTTGTGGCCGAAGGCTGCGTGCGCGATCACCAACGTCTGCATGGTCGCGGTGTTTTCCTCCATCAGGTAGGAAATGCACGGCGAGGAGTTGATCACGATCTCGTACGCCAGTCCCATGTATCCTTTGCGGTAGGACGCTTCCTGAAAAGCGAAATGCTTGCCGAACGACCAGTGCTTGTAGAACAAGGGCATGCCGACCGACGAATAGGCGTCCAGCATCTGCTCGGCGGTGATGACCTCGATCTGGTTGGGATAGACGTCGAGGCCGAGCTCCGATTTCGCGATCTCCTCGCAGGCATCGTGGACGCGCTGCAGCGTGCGGAAATCCCAGTCGGCGCCGTCGAACAGCCGCTCACCTGTCTTCGTCATGGCGTGGCCTTCTCCTGCTTGCCGCGACGCTTGAACAGGTCCTGGAACACCGGGAAGATCTCGCTGCGCTCGCTCACCTTGCGCATCGCGAGCGGCGCGCCCTCGTTGCGCAAGCGCTCGTAAAGGGTCCAGAGCGAGGAGTCCGGCATGTCGAAGGTGTAGTTGGCGGCCTCGCCAACCTCGAGATAGGCAAAGAACTGGGTGACCGGGAGGATATGCTCCGTGAGCAGCCGTCCGGTCAGGAGGCTGTCGGAGGTCATGTTGTCGCCGTCGGAGGCTTGCGCGGCGTAGATGTTCCATTCAGCCGGTCTAAACCGGGTGCGGACGATATCGTGCATGGCCTGCAGCGCGCTCGACACCAGCGTGCCGCCGGAAGCCGGTCCATGGAAGAATGTATCCTCGTCCACCTCTTCGGCGCGATCGGTATGGCGGATGAACACGATCTCGACGTGGCGATAACGCCGCTTCAGGAACACGTAGAGCAGCATGTAGAACCGCTTCGCCAGGTCCTTCATGTGCTCCGACATCGAGCCCGACACGTCCATCAGGCAGAACATCACGGCTTGCGCCACCGGCTTCGGCACGGTCTCGAAACGGCGGTAGCGGATATCGATGGGATCGATGAAGGGGATCCGTTTCGCCTTGGCCTTCAGCGCCGCGATCTGCGCCAAGAGTTCGGAGCGTCGCGGCTCCGCTGCCTCGGCCGCCTCCGCCTCGAGCTCGGCGATCTGCTCCGGCCGCGGCCGGCGCAGCGCGACGCGACGCGCCAGCGCGAGCTTGACGGTGCGGCTCACCGAGATGTTCGCAGGCGAACCTGACGTGGTGTAGCCGGCGCGATGCAGGCCTTCGCTCTCTGCCTCCGCGAGCTTGCGCTTGGCGAGGTCGGGCAATTCCAGATCGTCGAGGAAGAGGTTGACGAACTCGTCGCGGCTCAGGACGAAACGGAACGCATCTTCGCTGTCGCCCTCGCCCGGCCCCGTTCCGCGGCCACCGCCCTGGTTCGGACGCGGCAGGATATCGCCTTCGATGAACTTCTTGTTGCCGGGCAGCACCATGTCGCGGGTGCCACCCTCGCGGCGGAAGCGCGGCTCGTCCATGCCGTCGAGCGGTATCGATATCTCGCCGCCTTCCAGCACATCCTTGATGTCCCGGTCCTGCGACGTCTTCTTGACGGCTCCCTGAACCAGGGCCTTGGCCCGCCTCAAGAACCGCTGTCGGTTCTCAAGGCTCTTGCCGCCCGGATTCAGGCGCCGATCGACAATATGCATCGTCACTTTGCATCCGCCTTAGCCAGCCTGCTTCACGCGCATATACCATTCGACGAGACGGCGGACCTGGCGCTCGGTGTAGCCGCGTTCCACCATCCGCGCGACGAAGTCGTCGTGCTTCTTCTCGGTCTCGCCGTCCTTCTTCGAACCGAACGAGATGACCGGAAGCAGATCCTCGACCTGCGAGAATATCCGCTTCTCGATGACGTCGCGAACCTTTTCATAGGAGGTCCAGTTCGGGTTCTTACCACCATTATGCGCCCGCGACCGCAGCGAGAATTTGACGACTTCGTTGCGGAAATCCTTCGGGTTGGCGATGCCGGCCGGCTTCTCGATCTTGGTCAGCTCCTGGTTCAGAAGCTCGCGGTTGAGCAACTGGCCGGTGTCGGGATCCTTGAAGTCCTGATCCTCGATCCAGGCGTCGGCGTAATCGACGTAGCGATCGAACAGGTTCTGGCCGTAATCCGAGTAGGATTCGAGATAGGCCTTCTGGATCTCGTTGCCGATGAACTCCGCGTAACGCGGGGCGAGATCGGCCTTGATGAATTCGAGATAGCGCTTCTCGACTTCCTCGGGCAGTTGCTCGCGGCGGATCGAATGCTCGAGCACGTACATCAGGTGCACGGCATCGGCCCCGACCTCTATCGTGTCGTGGTTGAAGGTGGCGGCGAGCACCTTGAACGCGAAGCGCGTCGAGACACCGTCCATGCCTTCGTCAACACCTGCGGCATCACGATATTCCAGGACGCTGCGCGCCTTTGGATCGGATTCCTTCAGGCTCTCGCCGTCATAGACCCGCATCTTCGCGAACAGCGTCGAGTTCTCGTGCTTGCGCAGGCGCGACATCACCGAGAAGCGTGCCAGGGTCTCCAGCGTCGCCGGCGCGCAAGGTGCGCTGGCAAGCTCGGAACCCTGGATCAGCTTCTCGTAGATCTTCTGCTCCTCGGTGACCCGCAGGCAGTAAGGCACCTTGATGACGCAGATGCGGTCGATGAAGGCCTCATTGTTCTTGTTGGCCTTGAAGCTCTGCCATTCCGCCTCGTTCGAGTGCGCGAGGATGATGCCGCCGAACGGGATCGCTCCGATATTCTCGGTGCCGATATAGTTGCCTTCCTGCGTCGCCGTGAGCAGCGGATGCAGCATCTTGATCGGCGCCTTGAACATCTCGACGAATTCGAGGATGCCCTGATTGGCGCGATTGAGTCCGCCCGAATAGCTGTAGGCGTCGGGATCGTTCTGCGCGTAGGTCTCGAGCTTGCGGATATCGACCTTGCCGACCAGTGAGGAGATGTCCTGGTTGTTCTCGTCGCCCGGCTCGGTCTTGGAGACCGCGATCTGCCGCAGCCGAGACGGCTGGATCTTGGCGACGCGGAATTGCGAGATGTCACCGCCGAAAGCTTCGAGCCGCTTATAGCACCACGGGCTCATCAGCCCGGTGAGGCGCCGCTGCGGAATGCCGTACTTCTCCTCCAGCATTGGCCCGAGCTGATCCGGATCGAACAGGCTGAGCGGGCTTTCGAACACCGGGCTCAGCTCGTCGCTGGCCTTCAGCACGTAGATCGGATGCACTTCCATCAATGCCTTGAGCCGCTCGGCGAGCGATGACTTGCCGCCGCCGACTGGTCCGAGCAGATAGAGTATCTGCTTGCGCTCTTCCAAGCCTTGCGCGGCGTGGCGGAAGAAGCCGACGAGCCGCTCGATCGTATCTTCCATGCCGTAGAAGCCCGCGAATGCCGGATAGGTGCGCATCGTGCGGTTCATAAAGATACGGCCAAGGCGAGGGTCCTTGGCCGTGTCGATCATCTGAGGCTCGCCGATCGCAGCCAGTAGTCGTTCTGCCGCATTCGCATATCGCATCGGATCACTTCGACACGACTCGAGATATTCAGCCATCGACATATCGCTCTGGCTTCGAGCCTCGAACGACCTAGCGAAAGCGTTGAACAGAGAATCGTTGTACATGATCCCTCTCCACGGTATGTTGCGCCGCCTTACGAGAACGAGCCGGTTTGCCGAAACGTTCCTCGAATCACGGTCGGCATGCTGGAGCTATTGGACACTCGCCAGCCTCCCTTCCGCAATGCGCGGCGCAAGCAGCCGCTGCCTTATCAACAAGCAGCCAGCCTAATAGTTCATCAAAAACGCGATTTGTCATTTACTTTCTTGACCATGTAGCTGGTCCGCCACATCCGTGATTCTACCGGAGGACCGACAAAGACCAGGCTTCCCTGCCATCAGCAAATGCCTTTCTGACCGCCTTTCGGCTGCCATCGCGCAGCTCCTTCACGCCCACGAACTGCCACAGGTTTGAACGCATCCGGCTTCTGCCGCGACTAAGTCAAACCCGTCAGCACATCGTGACGCGGCATCGTCGGCGCGTCGATCGAGGTGGCGTGTATCATTTCATATAGATCGCTTGCGTTCGCTGAACAGATCATGAAGCGTATTTTATTCTCCGTTCATCTAGTTGTCGCAGCCGCAATGCTCGCGGGAATTAGCCACAGTCACGCCGAAGATGGCGTCGACAGCGCCAAGACCGCAGCTTTCGACAACAGGATATTCGCGGGCCCGCTCGCCGAAAAGACCTACGCCTGCTTCGTGCGCCGTTATGACGCCAGTCATCTGGCGCAACATCTGAAGCAGAAAGTCAGCGCGATGAAACTGTTGGTGACGGCGGAGAACGCGCGGGAGGAAAAAACCACCAGCTACTCATTCCGCCTTGGAATTAAGTACCATCACCGCACCGGCAATTTCGACTCCAGCAGCTTTTGCGGCCATGTTGTCACAGAGGACGCGCGCAACGAAATCCGTTTCGGCTGCGGCGTCGATTGTGAAGGCGGCGGCATTAATGTGGCACTGTCGAAAGACGACAAGCCCACCATCATCCGCCTTGAGCGGATCAGGATTTGGAATCGCGACAAGCCGGACCAAGAGGCCGAAGACGCGCTCATCGCCGGCGCGGACGACAAGATCTTTCGCGTCGATCGCGCAGACGCGGAAGAATGTGCCGAGCTTGTGACCGACCGCCGGGAACTCGCCGCCATCAGACACAAATGATACGCTCGCGAAGTGGATCATACGCTCGTCGGCCAGCCAACTCAATCGAGGGAGGGTGCCATGCATCGACGCAGCATCTTGTGGGGCGTGGTGTCAGGCTTAGGCGCCCTTGCCGGCTCACGCGCCCGCGCCACCGAGGCGCCATCGCCTCCGGCCAAGCTCAAGGTGGTCTATCACCTGAGCGACCTCGAGAAGGTCGACTTTGTGCTCGGCAACATCCAGAACCATTTCGACGGCGTCGGCGGCCCCGAGAATGTTACCATTGCGCTGGTGGTCCACGGACCGGCGCTGCGCGCCTTCCATTCGGCCGCCGCCAATCCCGACCTGTCGCGGCGCGTCCAGCAGTTTTCCGGGGATGGCGTCGAGCTTGCCGCCTGCGGCAATACCATGAAATCGCAGAATGTCAGCCTGAAGGAGCTCCTCCCCGGCTTCGTGGTCGCCGACAAAGGCGGCGTCGTCCGCCTCGCCGAGTTGCAGTCGCAGGGCTACCTGTATCTCAGGCCGTGAACAGTGCACCGCACCGTCATAAAATTGTTCAGAGTTCGCGGTTGCATCGGATCAAATCCAAGGGATCAAACCGGTCCGGGTGGAGTTGTCTCCTTTTGATGCGCATATTCGCCTTAGGCAGCCCTTTCCGCCCCGTGTTGACAATCCGGTCCCGCCCCAGAAAGCTGCTGGGGAACCCGTCCACCGACCCGATCAAGCAGAAACAGGCATCATGAACCCCGTCAAAACACTCGAAAACCACGGCCAATCGGTCTGGCTGGATTTCCTCGCCCGCGGCTTCGTCGCCAAAGGCGACCTCAAGAAGCTGATCGACGAGGACGGCGTCAAAGGCGTCACCTCCAACCCGTCGATCTTCGAGAAGGCGATCGGCAGCTCAGACGAATATGACGGGGCGATCGGCCATGCGCTGAAGAAGGGCGATCGCCCCGTCGCCGAACTGTTCGAGCATCTGGCAATCGAGGATATCCAGCACGCCGCCGACGTGCTGCGACCGGTCTATGACCAGCTCAACGGCAAGGACGGCTTCGTCAGCCTCGAAGTGTCGCCCTATCTGGCGATGGACACCAAGGGCACCATCGCCGAAGCGCAGCGGCTCTGGAAGGAGGTGCGGCGCAAGAACCTGATGGTGAAGGTGCCGGCGACGCCGGAGGGACTGCCCGCGATCGAGCACCTGATCGGCGAAGGCATCAGCATCAACATCACGCTCCTGTTCTCGCAAAAGGTCTATCGCGAGGTGGCGGAGGCCTATCTGAAGGGCCTGGAGAAATACGTGAGCGCCGGCGGCGACCCATCGCACATTGCGAGCGTGGCGAGCTTCTTCGTCAGCCGCATCGATTCCGCCGTCGACAAGCAGCTCGACGACAAGATCGCGAAGGCCAACGATCCCACCGAGAAGGAGCGGCTGGCGTCGCTGAAGGGCAAGGTCGCGATCGCCAACGCCAAGATGGCCTATCGGGATTACAAGCAGATCTTCGCCGGTCCGCGCTGGGAAAAACTCCTGGCAAAGGGTGCCAAGCCGCAGCGGCTCTTGTGGGCCTCGACCGGCACCAAGAACAAGGAATATAGCGACGTCCTCTATGTCGAGGAGCTGATCGGCCCCGACACGGTCAACACCGTGCCGCCGGCGACGCTCGACGCCTTCCGCGACCATGGCAAGGTGCGCGACAGCCTCGAGGAGAACGTCGAGGACGCGCAGCGTGCGCTCGACGAACTGGAGAAGTCCGGCATCTCGCTGGACGCGATCACCGCCGAACTGGTCAAGGACGGCGTCAGGCTGTTCGCCGATGCCGCCGACAAGCTCTATGGCGCCGTCGCGTTCAAGCGCGCGACCTCGCTCGGCACCGGCATCGACGGCCAGAAGCTCAAGGTCGGCGGCGAGCTTGCCAAGGCAATCGAAGAGAATACCGAGGAATGGCGCGCCTCCGCCAAGGTCCGTCGGCTCTGGCAAAAGGACAAATCGGTCTGGACCGGCGAGGATGAGGACAGATGGCTGGGCTGGCTGACCAGCCCGGCAAAGGCCGACGTCGCCGACTATGAGGATTTCGCCGAGCGCGTGAAGGGCCAGAAATTCACCGACGCGGTCGTGCTCGGCATGGGCGGCTCCAGCCTGGGGCCGGAGGTGCTGGCGGAGACCTTCGCCAAGAAGACCGGCTTCCCCAAGCTGCACGTGCTCGATTCCACCGACCCGGCGCAGGTACGGGCGATGGAAGCGGCGGTCGACATCTCCAAGACGCTGTTCATCGTCTCCAGCAAATCCGGCGGCACCACCGAGCCGAACGTGATGAAGGACTATTTCTTCGACCGCGTCTCCAAGGCGATCGGCGCCGCCAAGGCCGGCCACCGCTTCATCGCGGTGACCGATCCCGGCTCGTCGCTGGAGAAGACCGCAAAGCGCCAAGGCTTTGCCCGCATCTTCTACGGCGAGCCCACGATCGGCGGCCGCTACTCCGTGCTCTCCCCCTTCGGCCTGGTACCGGCCGCTGCCGCCGGCTTCAATGTCCGCAGCCTGATCAAGCATACGCTGTCGATGGTGCGCTCCTGCGGCGCCGACGTGCCGCCGCATGAGAACCCCGGCGTGCAGCTCGGGCTCGCGATGGGGCTCGCCGGCCTCGAAGGCCGCGACAAGGTGACGATCACCTCGTCCAGGAAGATCGCCGATTTCGGCGCCTGGGCCGAGCAGTTGATCGCCGAATCCACCGGCAAGGACGGCAAGGGCCTGATCCCGGTCGACGGCGAGACGCTGGGCGAGCCGGCTGCCTACGGCGACGACCGCTTCTTCATCGACCTCCGCACCGAGGGCGAGGACGACGCCGAGCATGACGCCAGGCTCGACGCGTTGGAGCAGGCCGGCCATCCCATGGCCCGCATCGTCCTGCCGTCGATCGACCATATCGGCCAGGAGTTCTTCCGCTTCGAAATCGCGACCGCGGTGGCGGGTTCGGTGCTCGGCATCAACCCGTTCAACCAGCCGGATGTCGAGGCGGCCAAGATCAAGACCCGTGAACTGACCGCAGCCTTCGAGAAGACCGGATCGCTGCCGGCCGAACAGCCGGTGGTCTCCACCGCCGAGGCCGACCTCTACACCGACGGGCACAACGCCGTCGAGCTGCGCAAGGCCGGCGCCGACGGCACGCTCGGCTCCTGGCTGAAGGCGCACCTGTCGCGCTCGCATCGCGGCGACTACGTCGCCCTGCTCGCCTATATGGAGCGCGACGAGGCGTTCATCGACGCACTGCAAAAGATGCGGCTCGCCGTGCGCGACAGCAAGCATCTCGCCACCTGCGCCGAGTTCGGACCGCGCTTCCTGCACTCGACCGGCCAGGCCTACAAAGGCGGCCCCGACAGCGGCGTGTTCCTGCAGATCACCGCCGACGATGCCGCGGACCTGCCGGTACCGGGCCAGAAGGCAAGCTTCGGCGTCATCAAGGCGGCGCAGGCGCGCGGCGATTTCGACGTATTGACCGAACGCGGCCGGCGCGCGCTCCGCGTCCATCTCAAGGGCGGACTGGGCCCGGCGCTGGCCACGCTGGACGCTGCGCTTAACGAAGCCCTCAACTAGAGCAGGATGAGATTGGATCGAGTACCGACCAAGATCGAGCGCCCCTCTCCCGCTTGCGGGGGAGGTGAAGCGAGCTCCAGTTTTCGGAATCGTGCTCAACAGTAAGGACATGAGAACATGCAGCTCGGCATGATCGGCTTGGGGCGGATGGGTGGCAACATCGTCCGCCGGCTGATGGCCCACGGCCACAGCGCCGTGGTCTACGACAAGGATCCGAAGGCGGTCGCCACGCTCGCCGCCGACAAGGCCGCCGGCTCCGCCTCGCTGGAGGAATTCGTGCTCAAGCTGGAGCAGCCGCGCACCGCCTGGGTGATGCTGCCGGCCGGCAAGATCACCGAGGCGACGATCGACGCGCTGTCGAGGCTGATGCAGCCGGGCGACACCATCATCGACGGCGGCAACACGTTCTGGCAGGACGACGTCCGCCGCGGCAAGGCGCTGAAGGAGCGCGGCCTGAACTATGTCGACGTCGGCACCTCTGGCGGCATCTGGGGCATCGAGCGCGGCTACTGCATGATGATCGGCGGCGAGAAATCCGTCGTCGATAGGCTCGACCCGATCTTCAGCGCGCTCGCGCCCGGGATCGGCGACATTCCGCGCACCCCGTCCCGCGACGGCCGCGACCCCCGCATTGAGCAGGGCTATATCCATGCCGGCCCCGTCGGCGCCGGGCATTTCGTCAAGATGATCCATAACGGCATCGAATACGGCCTGATGCAGGCCTATGCCGAGGGCTTCGACATCCTGAAGAACGCCAAGAGCGAGGCGCTTCCGCCAGATCACCGCTTCGATCTCGACATCGCCGATATCGCGGAGGTCTGGCGCCGCGGCAGCGTGATCCCGTCCTGGCTGCTCGACCTCACCGCGATCGCGCTCGCCGAGAACGCCACCCTCGATAATTATTCCGGCTTCGTCGAGGATTCCGGCGAAGGCCGCTGGACGGTCAATGCCGCGATCGACGAGGCGGTGCCTGCGGAAGTGCTGACGGCGGCGCTGTTTGCCCGCTTCCGCTCGCGCAAGGACCACACCTTCGCCGAAAAGATTCTCTCCGCCATGCGCGCCGGTTTCGGCGGCCACCGGGAGCCGCCGCAAGGCGCCAAGAAGAGCTAGGGAAGGCTTAACGATGACGAACGGTCACGCGCAAAAGAAACCCGACCCCTGCTCTTTCATCATTTTCGGCGTCACGGGCGACCTCGCGCACCGGCTGGTGATCCCTGCCCTCTATAATCTCGCCGCGACCAACCTGTTGCCCGACAAATTCTGCGTCGTCGGCGTTGCCCGCGGCGGCATGTCGAACGCGGATTTGAGCGCAAGCCTGATGAAGGGATTGCGGCAGTTCGCAACCCGCCCGGTCGACGAGGCCATCGCCAAGCGCCTGTTCGACTGCGTCACCGCGGTTGAAGCCGACCCGAAGGACCCTGCGTCCTTCGACGAGACGCGGGTCCAGCTCGACAAGGCGGAAGCCGCGCGTGACACCGGCGGCAACCGCCTGTTCTACCTCGCGACGCCGCCGGGCGCCTTCCTGCCGATCACCAGGGAGCTCGCCCGCACCGGCATGCTGAAGGAGAACGGCTATTGGCGGCGGATCGTGATCGAGAAGCCGTTCGGCACGAACCTGGACTCGGCGAAGCACCTGAACGCCGAGTTGCTGAAGCTCGTCGACGAGCATCAAATCTACCGGATCGATCACTATCTCGGCAAGGAAACCGTCCAGAACATCCTGGTGCTGCGCTTTGCCAACGGCATGTTCGAGCCGATCTGGAATCGGAATCATATCGACCACATCCAGATCACCGTCGACGAGAAGCTCGGCGTCGGCCATCGCGGCAGCTTCTATGATTCGACCGGCGCGCTGCGCGACATGGTGCCGAACCATCTGTTCCAACTGATGTCGCTGGTCGCGATGGAGCCGCCGATCCGCTTTGACGCGCATTCGGTGCGCACGGAGAAAGCCAATGTGCTGGCCGCGATCCAGATCCAGAGCGAGCAGGAGGCGTTGCACAATTCAGTGCGGGGGCAGTATCGCGGCGGCAAGATCGGCGACACCGCGATCGAGGACTATTGCAAGACCGCGGACGTCAAGCCTGGCAGCACCACCGAAACCTATGCTGCGCTCAAGCTCATCATCGACAATTGGCGCTGGGCCGGCGTACCGTTCTATCTGCGCACCGGCAAGGCCCTGGCCGCCAAGCGCACCGAGATCGCCATCAAGTTCAAGCAGGCGCCGTTCGCGATGTTCCGCGACACGCCGATAGACCAGCTCTCGCAGAACTACCTCGTGATCTCCACGGAGCCGACCGAGGGCATCGAACTGCAGTTCAACACCAAGGTTCCCGGCCCGACCATCAACATCGACGGCGTCGAGATGAAGTTCCGCTACAAGGATTACTTCAAGGCCGAGCCGTCGACCGGCTATGAGACGCTGATCTATGACTGCATGATCGGCGACAACATCCTGTTCCAGCGCGCCGACAGCGTCGAGGCCGGCTGGCAGGCCGTGCAACCCTTCCTCGATGCCTGGAAAAAGACCGGCGGCGCCGGCCTGCAACCCTACAAGGCCGGCTGCGAGGGCCCTGAGGCCGCCAACGCGCTTCTGACCCGCGACGGCCGTAGCTGGCGAAAGCTGGGTTGACGATGACCGCCGTCGGTCGCCGCCAGATCATCGTGGTCGCCGATCCCGCGGCGCTGGCGAAGGCCGCCGCCGAGCGGGTGCTGGCGCGGATGGCCGCGAACAGCGGCCGGATCGCGATCTGCCTGACCGGCGGATCGAGCCCGAAAGCGCTTTACCAATTGCTTGCGACCGAGCCGTACCACGCCAGGATCCCGTGGGACCGCGTGCACTGGTTCATCGGCGACGAGCGCTTCGTGCCGGTCGACGACCCTAGGAACAACATGGCGATGGCGCGGGGGGCATTCCTGGATCGCTACGCGCCCGCCCCCCACATCCATCCGATCCCGACCTATGCCGCCAGCCCCGATGAAGCGGCGGAACGCTATGCGCGCGAGCTGAAATCGTTCTACGGCGCGGAGGCGCTCGACGCAGCCCGTCCGCTGTTCGACCTGGTGCTGATGGGCATCGGGCCGGACGGACACACCGCCTCGCTGTTTCCGAACTACCCCGCGATCGAGGTGATCGACCAATGGGTGGTCGGCGTGCCCAAGGCCAATGTCGGACCGTTCGTGCCGCGCGTCAGCCTGACTTTGCCAACGCTGTCCTGCTGCCGCGAAATGCTGTTCGAGGTCGCCGGCAAGGACAAGCGCGCAATCCTGACCCGCGCGTTGTCCGGCGAGAACCTGCCGGCGAACCGCGCGCAATCCATCGGCGAGACGGTCTGGTTGATCGACGAGGCGGCGCGGCCGGAGAATTTTAGTGGCTGATCCGGCGACCTTCTGCGCCCTCGTCGTGATGGGCGTTTCCGGCTCAGGCAAGAGCACGATCGGCGAGACGCTTGCGAGGCGGCTCGGCTGGCGTTTCGAGGACGGCGACCGCTTTCACCCCGCAAGCAACGTCGCGAAAATGAGCGCAGGCCAGCCGCTCACCGATGACGACCGCCGCCCCTGGCTGCAGGCGATCGCCGACGAGATCGACCGCGTCTGCGAGGCAGGCCAGCGTGTGGTGGTCGCCTGTTCGGCGCTGAAGCATGCCTACCGCGAGATCCTCCTGCATGGACGGAGTGACGTCGGCATCGTCTTCCTCAACGGCACCGAGGCGCTGATCGCGGGCCGGCTCGCCCAGCGCAAGGGCCATTTCATGCCGCCGGGCCTCCTGGCGAGCCAGTTCCAGACCCTGGAGCCGCCGAGCCTAAGCGAACATCCGATCACCGTCTCGATCGACGCCACGGTCGAAGCCACCGTCGACGCCATCATCCGCCAAATCAAACCGGTAGTCCCATGACCCGCATCGCCCTGCTCGTTTCCGACGTCGACGGTACGCTGCTGACCAAGGAAAAGGTTTTGACCGACGCCGCCCGGGAAGCCGCGCAAAAACTGCATGCGGCCGGGATCGGCTTCACCATCGTCTCCAGCCGTCCCTCGATCGGCATGGGATTCCTGATCGAGCCGCTGTCGATCACGCTGCCGGTCGGCGCCTTCAACGGCAGTTCGATCATCGATCCGCAGCTCAAGCCCGTCGAGCAGCACCTGATCCCGCCGGCGACCGCGCGGCGAAGCATCGAGCTGCTGCGCGAATTCGGCGTCGACATCTGGCTGTTCACCAACGACCGCTGGCTGACGGCCAATCCCGACGGCGAATATGTCGCGCACGAGCGGCACACCATCCGGCACGACCCGACCATCGTCACGGATTACACGCCCTATCTCGACCAGGCCTGCAAGATCGTCGGCGCATCTTCCGACGCCCCGCTGCTCGCGCGCTGCGAAACCGCGATGCAGCAGGCGGTCGGCACCGAGGCGACCGCCGTCCGCTCGCAAACCTATTATCTCGACGTCACCCCGCCCGGCCACGACAAGGGCACCTTTGTCGAGGCGATGGCAAAACGATTGGGCATTCCGACCGAGGCGGTGGCGACCATCGGCGACATGCGCAACGATTTGCCGATGTTCGCCCGGAGCGGCGTTCAGTTTGCGATGGGCAACGCCACCGATGAGGTCAAGAGCCAGGCCAAGTTCGTGACCGACAGCAACGAGCGCGACGGCTTCGCCAAGGCGATCGAGATGGTATTGAACTATAACGAAACCGCTTGACCAACCCCATCACCGCTGTCGTTCCTGCGAAAGTAGGGACCCATAACCACAGGGAGATGTTGTGGCGCGAGCAAGCAGTTGCAGCGGAGCACACACCGAAGCCTGTGGTTGATGGGGTGGACGGCCCCCTACGGCATCAGTTGTGCCAGAATGAGGTTGTCGAAATCTCAAACGAGG
>NZ_JBEGDB010000203.1:0-14411 GCF_043638955.1 Bradyrhizobium sp. 31Argb
TCGCTAATCCTTCGCCGTCATCAGGCTGGATAGAGGACTTCCACCTCCAAGCTGTCGTTCATACTCGGCACACCGCTTGGTGGGTTTCGCTTCGCTCTACCCACCCTACGCAGCTCACTCCGCGATCGCCGCCTCGACGAACCCATGGGGATCATCGCAAAACTCGCGCATGACCCTGTAATGATCCGTGTCCTTCACGTTCACCGGCTCCAATCCGTATTTCGACAGCCGCAGCAGCGTCGCATTTGGATAGGCCATCAGGATCGGCGAATGAGTGGCCATGATAATCTGGCATTGGCCGGTCTCGTCCATCCGGCGCATCAGCTTCAGGAATTCGATCTGGCGCGAGGGGGACAGCGCGGACTCCGGCTCGTCGAAGATGAAGATGCCCTGGCGCTGGCAGCGTTCTTCGAAGAAATAGAGGAAGCCCTCCGCGTGGGAATAGGAGAGATAGTCGGGCGCCGATTGCCTGGCCTGCCCGCCAAGCAGTTGTTCAGCTTCCTGCGCGGCGCGATCCAGGTGTCTTGCGACCGAAAAGAACGTCTCTGCCCTGAAAAACCAGCCGTAGTTGACCTTGGGTAACCAGCCGGCATGCAGGGCAACCGAAAGGTCTTCGCCGGTCACTTCGATGGCGTCGGAATGATCGACCAACCTGTGTCCCTTGCCGCCCCCACCGCTGTCGAATCCGGCAAGCGCTGCGATGCCTTCGAGGATGGTCGATTTGCCGGTTCCGTTTTCGCCGGCGATGATGGTGATGGCGGACTCGAAACTCAGATCGAACTCGTCCCTGAAAATGGGAAGGCAGAATGGATAGGCGTCCCAATCCGGAACGAGCGAACGATCGAGCCAGACCCGCTTCAGATAAGGCGCAGGAAGATTGATCGTGCGGTTTCGCTTTCGGCCCATGCCCCTCTGTCCCACTCTATTCCGCGATCGCCGCTGTCACGAAGCTGACCGGGTCCGCGTAGAACTCCCGCATCACCTTGTAGTGGTCGGTCTGCTCGACGGTAGTGGGCTCAAGGTCGTATTTCGACAGCCGCAACAGCGTCGCGTTGGGATAAGCCATCAGCACCTGGCAATGTCCGATATCATCCATGCGCTTCAGCAGTTTCAGGAATTCGATCTGGCGCGCAGGTGACAGCGCCGATTCCGGCTCGTCGAAGATGAAGATGCCCTGGCGCTGGCACTGCTCGTTGAAGAAACGCAAAAAGCCTTCGCCGTGAGAGTGGGAGAGGAAGTCCGGAGGGATGCCGGCTGGTACGTGAGGAATGAACTCAGAGTTGACCTTGTCCAGATATCTTGCCACTGAAAAGAAGCTCTCCGCCCGAAAGAACCAGCCATTGGTGATTTTCGGCAACCAGCTTGCGCGAAGCGCGGTCGACAGTTGCCCGCCCATCTTCTCGATCGCCTTCGAGTGATCGACCGGCATGTAACCATTTCTGCCGCCAGCCTCGTCGAAGCCGGCCAGCACCGCTATACCTTCCAAGAGCGTCGACTTGCCGGTGCCGTTCTCGCCGACAATGATGGTGATCGCACGATCGAAGCTCAGCTCGAAGTCATCCCGCAGCAATGGCAGGCAGAACGGATAAGCGTCCCGGTTCGTGATGCGGGACGGATCGAGCCAGACCCGCTTCAGATAGGGCGCCGGCAGATTGATCGTTCGGCTTCTTCGCGAGGCCATGGGCGCACCTAACAACCGACGCAGTTCAGAGCTTCAATCTCAGACTGATTATCTGGCATAGTTCATGGAACACAACAAGAACGATCCTGACTATGAGCGTCCGCCCCGCGCCGAGCGCCACCTACGCTCTCTTCCGTGATGCCATTCTCGGCGAGCAGCAGGTCGTCTGCACCTACGAGGGCCGGCCGCGCGAGCTTTGCCCGCACATCATCGGCACCAACAAGGCAGGCGAAGAGGTCGTGCTGGCCTGGCAGTTCGCCGGCGAGAGTTCAGGCAGGCTCCCGCAATGGCGCTGCCTGCGGCTCGCCAATGTGCGCGATGCCCGCCTGCGCAAAGGCCGCTGGCACGAAGGCGGCTCGCACCGCACCGAGCAGACCTGCGTCAGCAACATCGATCTCGACATCAACATCCACGTCCGCAAGCGGCGGTGATACCGCTCCGTCCTAGCCGCGCGGGCAGTGCCAGTCCCTCACGGTGAGGAGCCGCGAAGCGGCGTCTCGAGCCATGCAGGCCGAGACCTCGCCCGCGGCCCATCCTTCGAGACGGCTGCTGCGCAGACTCCTCAGGACGAGGACTGAACTGGTGGCCTCGCTCACGCATCGGATGTCGCCTGAGCAAAGATTCTCCCGCAATATCAAGGTGATTTGCCTCGTCCAGTCGGCCCGCGAAAAACATTCCGCTTCGTTCTGGCCGCAAATCACCTTAGAAACCGCGCCGTCCCGCCTCCACTTGGAGGGGCGTATCGCGATCGTCACGGACGTTGGAAGCGGGATGCGATGGACGTGGCTGTGTCAGGCGCGAATAGCGCCAGACGAATGGCGTGGCTGCGTACGGCGAAGTCGTGTGGTCCTGGCGCCCCGACGCTGGCGCTAAGCTTTTCGCGCGAACAAGTTCGCGCTTGAGGTGACGGTGGCAAGAAAGCCCGGTCACCGGGGAGAGCACGAAGTAAGCCGTAAAGCCGTCGTGCAGGGAAAGCCGGTGTGATTCCGGTTGAACCTGTGGTCCTACCCCCGTGCTTTTTGTTGCACGGGACCCACGGGTGCAACCAGCACCCGGCTTTCCCTGCGCCCTCTGCTCAATGAGAGGGTCAGAAGCGACGCAAACCTCGGACGCAATGCGCCGCGAGAATGCGAACGTGTATCCTCTCCGCTGTTTGACAAATGAATCAGCAACATCCCCGTCATTGCGAGCGCAGCGAAGCAATCCATGCTTCCGCGCGTGGAGGGGTGGATTGCTTCGCTACGCTCGCAATGACGACGGAGAGAACTGCATCCGTAATGACGATGTCGTCCCGGATCAAGGCCGGGACAACAGCCTACCCCTCCTCGTCCAGCACTTCGAGCACGAGCTCCATCGTCATCAGCACCGGGTTGTCGCCGCGCACCAATTTCCCCTCGGCGATGCCTCCGAGATAGTCGACGAGCGCGATCTCGAGCTCGGCTTCGAGCTGGCCATCGGCATCGGGAGCGATCGTCCCCGCTCGGACCGCGAGCTCGGTCGCAAACGGCACGACCGTGCGGCCGTCGGTGAAGCAGGCGCCAATGGTCGAGCCGACGCCGCCATGCAGCCGCGCGTGCAGGATGCCGTGCTGGCGGCAAAATTTCTCGAGCGCGCAGGCAAAATCCTGGTTGGGGCGCAGCCGCAGCGCAAAGGCGCGGCTGGTGGTCTCCGCATTCGTCGCCTGGCGCGGCATCGGGCCGAACAGTTTGAAATTGGTCTCGGCATCGCCCTCGGCGACAAACATCGCCCCATTGAGACCGAAGGCCTGCACCTCGAAGGGCTCGGCGACCACAGTCTCTTCCGGCAGCATATGGCCGCCGTTGAAACGGCCGTCAGCCTCGGTCCACAATCCGTGGCAGTGGAAGAATGGTGCACCATCACGCTCGCCCAGCGTCATCGTGGCGAGCTTGAGCCGGGTGATGCCGTCGGGACGAAACGTCTCGCTGTAGAATGCGGCGTTGGCGCCGGTCTTCGACAGTGCCGGCATCACGTAGGCGAACGGGCCAAGCGCGCCGCCGCTTACGCTCAAGACGCCGCCCGAAAATCCTTCCGCCGCAAAGCCGCGGCGTGCGGCTTCAAGCAGCGGAATGCCGGCCTGCAGCGTGAAGGAAAATGCGCGCCCGCGCGCTTCCACCCATTGAATGCGCTCGCGCGCAGAGGGACCCGGTTGGGCGATGCTGCGCATCACCCGGTCTGCTTGGTGGAGACGTCGAGCAGCCCGCGCGCTTCCAGCTCATCGCGGATCAGGCGCTTGGGTATCTTGCCGTAGCCCGACTTCGGCAGCGCATCCCAGAAGAAGAAGCGCTTCGGCATCTTGTAGCGCGGCACCTTCGGCGCAAGGTACGCGGCAAGCTCCGCCTCGCCGACCGCGCCGGCGCCCTCGCGCGCGACGCAGACGGCAACGCCAACCTCGCCCCAGAAGGGATCGGGCACGCCGAGCACGGCGACCTCGCCGACAGCAGGATGCGTCAGGATCTTCTCCTCGATCTCGCGCGGATAGATGTTGGAGCCGCCGGAGATGTACATGTCGGATGCGCGGCCGGTGATGTAGACAAAGCCCTCTTCGTCCATGTGGCCGAGATCGCCGGTGCGAAACCAGCCGTCGCGAAACGCCTTCGCGTTGGCTTCAGGGTTATCATAGTAGCCGGCGAACACCGCGGGGCCGATCACGCAGATCTCCCCGGTCTCGAACGGCTTCAGTTCGCGGCCCTGGTCGTCCTGGATCGAGACCTGCATGCCGACGCGCTCGAAGCCGCAGGTGCCGATCCGCGCATGCGGGCCGTCCTCGGGATCGTGCAGCGCCGGCGGCAGCACGGTGATGTTGCCGGTGACCTCGCCGAGGCCGAAATACTGCACCAGCACGGCGCCGAGCTTTCGCATCGCAAGCTTCTGGTCCTCGCGGTACATCGGCGCCCCCGCAT
Organism: Bradyrhizobium sp. 31Argb; assembly: GCF_043638955.1. Lineage (NCBI taxonomy): Bacteria > Pseudomonadati > Pseudomonadota > Alphaproteobacteria > Hyphomicrobiales > Nitrobacteraceae > Bradyrhizobium > Bradyrhizobium sp. 31Argb. The sequence continues at coordinate 4,603 of NZ_JBEGDB010000203.1, forward strand.
AAATCACGTGGCGCAGCGAGGAATGATCGAACTGCTCGACGGCGGGATGTTCGACCATCATCTTCAGGATCGTCGGCACCGTGAAGAGGTTGCTGACGCGGTGCTGCTCGATCAGCCGGAATGTTTCGGCGATATCGAATTTCTCCGAAGGCAGCAGGATGGTCGGCACCCCGCGCGCGGCCTGCATGAGCTGGTGGATGCCGGCGCCATGCGACAGCGGCGCGACCACGATCGAGGCATCCCGCTCGCTGACGCCGGGCGTCAGGTCGGCGAGATGGTTGGTTACCACGAAGGCCATCTGGCCATGGGTCAGCACGGCGGCCTTGGAGCGGCCAGTGGTGCCGGAGGTGAAGAAGAACCAGCAGGGATCGTCATGCTCGACCGCGACATTGTCGACCTTCGCGCCGGCGTGCGCCGCGATCGCTTCAGTGACGGTCCGCTCGCCAAAACTCCCCTCCTCGCCGATCCGCCAGGTGAATTGCAGCGCGGGATTGGCGGCGGCCGCGGCATGCTCGGGAAAGTCGCCGTGGCAGAGGAAGGCCTTGGCGCCGGAGGCTGCGGCGAGATAGGCGACCTCGTCGGGCATCAGGCGAAAATTGGTCGGCACCCAGACCGCGCCGAGGCGGAAGGCGGCGAACATCGACCAGAACATCTCGTCGCAGTTCTTGGAGTGGACGAGGATGCGGTCGCCCCTGACGATGCCCCGCGCCGCCAGCGCGGCGGCAAGTGCGGAGACGAGGCCATCGATCTCGCGCCAGGTCCAGCTCCGGTCCCGCCAAATGAATCCTGCGCGATCGCCATGCCGGCGCGCATTCTGGGTCACGATATGCGCCAGGTTCATCACCCGGCGCGACATCCGCAACTGATCGCCGCGCGGCGCGGCCACGCTACCCGTCTCTCCGCTCATTTCCGTCCCATCGGGAGTTTCATCATGCGGGGCTTCTGGCTGCCCCTCTGCGGTTTATCGTCTCCGCACGGGGTTCGGCAAGGGCGGACCCGGCGCCTGCGGCCGCCCAGCCACCGCTCCGCGACGTGGGCGGTCACTGCGGATGGTTGGCGAGTTCCTGATCGCTCCTGCCCCAGTCCTGCCAGAGCTGCAGCGCACCCAGCAAGACCACCAGCGCCCCGAGGATGCCGTGCCAGACCTGCAGCAGGGTGTCGCCGGAATAGCCGAACAGGAACGGCGAAGCGATCAGCCAGCAGCCGAGCACGATCGCTGCCACCTCCTCCCAGCGCTGCAGGGCGACATATTCGAGCTGGGCCAGTCCGAACACCAGCATGCCGATCACGAAGGTGTTGAGGATCATGATGCTGCGGTCAGCATCGACGACGTCGCGGCCGGCCTGCATCGGAAACCACGGCGAGACCACGATCAGCACGCCGAGCAACATGCCGAACCAGTCCTCCCAAGGTCTATGGGTGCTAAAGAAACGCTTATCCAACATGGTAGACCTCCCTGGAAAAGAGGCATACGTCAGCAGCCAGCGATCATGACATTGCAGTACCAAACGACCGTCTGGCCGCTTCGGGGCGTATGTCTTGAAAAAACGTAGGCCGGTTATGATCGGCTTGCAAGGCCGGCCGATCGCCAACTTGCGAACAACCGCGGGCGATTGCGGCGATGCAAACAACGGGAATGAGATGATGGATGGACGTGTGAACGAAGCAGTCGTCAACAACCCCGGGCGCAAGCGCTACGAGCTCGCGGTCGATGGACATATTGCCGCGGCCTACTACGAGAAAGCGGACGGTGTGATCACCTTCGTCCACACGGAGGTGCCGGCCGAGCTTGGCGGCAAGGGGATCGGCTCAAAGCTGGTCCGCGGCGCGCTGGACCAGGTGCGCGCCGAGGGCCTGAAGGTGATCGCGCAATGCCCGTTCGTGAAGGCCTTCATCGAGAAACATGCGGATTACCAGGATCTGCTGAAACACTGAAAGCGCAGACATCAGACATGACATCGGTCCGCAACAACACGGCACAAAGCCGCTTCGAACTCGACGTGGAAGGCCGCATCGCGTTCGCAAACTACCGCGCGACGCCGTCGGCTATCATCATCACCCACACAGAAACGCCGCGTGCACTGCGCGGCCGCGGTATCGCCTCCGAACTCGTCAAGGGCGCGCTGGAATTGATCCGCGCCGACGGCCACAAGGTGATCGCCGGCTGCGGTTTTGTCGTCGACTATCTCAGCAAGCATCCCGAATACCGGGATCTCGTGGCGTGAGAGTCGGGCGGCCTGCTACACGATCCGGATCGACATGTCCGGCAGGCCCTCGAGCTTGCACAACAGCACGTCGCCCTTGACCACCGGGCCGACATTTTCCGGTGTGCCGGAATAGATGATGTCGCCAGCCTTCAGCTCGAAGGCTTCCGACAGTTTTGCGATCTGCTCGGCGACGCTCCAGATCATGTTCCGCAGGTCCGAGTTCTGCCTGATGGTGCCGTTGACCGCGAGCGAAATCGCGCCCTGGGTGAAATGTCCGGTCTTGGAAGCCGGATGGATCGGACCGATCACGGCGGCATGGTCAAAGCTCTTGCCGATCTCCCACGGCTTCTTCTCCGCGGCCATGCCGTTCTGCAGGTCGCGGCGCGTCATGTCGAGACCGAGCGCATAGCCATAGACGTGATCGAGCGCCTTATCGGCGGGAATGTTGGCGCCGCCGGATTTCAGCGCGGCGAGGAGTTCGACCTCGTGATGATAATTTTTCGTCAGCGACGGATAGGGATGATCGGCAACCGTCCCGATCGCAACGTTCTGGATCGCATCGGTCGGCTTCTGGAAGAAGAACGGCGGCTCGCGCGTCGGATCGGAGCCGCGCTCGATCGCATGCGCGGCATAGTTGCGGCCGATGCAATAGATGCGGCGGACCTGGAATACCTCGGTCTCGCCGACAATCGGGATCGTCGTCGCTGCTACCGGAAACATCGCCTTCGGCCCGACCTGCGCGTCGGCGGACGTAACCTGCGCGGCCGTTCCCGCCAGCGCGAGCGCGCCGGTGGCGAGCATGGTCCTGCGATCAATCGTATTCATGGGCGTTCTCCTTCGTTGTTGTTATTATCTGGCGGGGTCGACAAAAAAGGCCCGCGACGATCGCGGGCCTTCGAATGCTCAAGTACCAGCGTCGCCTTAATGCTTGATTTCCGGCGGCAGCTTGCCGCCATTGGCCGCAAGTTTGGTCATCACCTGCTTGTGCAGCCAGATGTTCATGCTCGCGGAATCATTGGTGTCGCCGGTGTAGCCGAGTTCCTTGGCAAGCTCCTTGCGCGCGGACAGGCTCGAATCGATGTCGAGCGCCTTCATCAGGTCGACGATCGATGTGCGCCACTCGAGCTTCTCCTTCTTCGCGGCGACGGCTGCATCCAAAATCGGAGCGACGTCGACGCTCTGCGCAGGCGCGGCAGCCGGAGCGGTCGGCGAGGCCCCGGCGGCGGGCGCGCTCCCCGCAGGCGCACCGCTAGCCGGCGCTGCAGTCGCTGTGCTGCTGCCGAAGATCGAGCTCATGATTTTTCCGAAAATGCTCATCGTTCACTCCAAAGGACTTGAGATGTGGTGTCAGGTGGTTCTCTCGGGGCTCTTTTCGACCGGCAGCACCCGCCGGGGTCGCAAAATGATTTTACCCGGACCAGCCAAGGTTGCCAATGCGACATTCACCGAAGCGTGAGTGCGTCTGTCCCGGTTTGGGAGTACCGTGACATCTCACTTCGCGACATGGCCGCTTGGGTGTCTTCGCGTCTGGCCTGTTCGTGATCGCTTAGGAGACGGCACGTTGTGCCCCTCGCTGGCGGGCACAGAAATGCGGCCGCGCAGGGAGACAACGACTATGGCCACCTATCACGACAATGTCACATCACTGACGCAGAGCGGACAGGAAGTCGCGGCTGCGCCCGAGATTCGTACCATCAGTCTCGGCGATCTGCATCGCGCCTTGCAGCTCGGCTGGGAGGATTTCAAGGCGGTCCCGAGCCACGCCGTCATCCTGTGCGTGGTCTATCCGGTGTTGGGCCTGGTGCTTGCCCGCGTCGTGCACGGCTATTCCGTGCTGCCGTTATTGTTCCCGTTGGCCGCGGGCTTCGCCCTGCTCGGCCCGTTCGCGGCGATCGGTCTCTATGAACTCAGCCGCCGCCGCGAGAATGGCGAAGAGCCTTCTGCATGGGGCGCAATCGAGATCGTCCGCTCTCCGTCATTCGGCGCCATGCTTGGACTAGGCACGCTGCTGTTCGCGCTGTTCGTGACCTGGATCGCCACGGCGCAGGCCATCTATGTCTCGGCATTCGGTTATGCGACGGCGGCGGGGATCCCCGATTTCCTCACGCAGGTGCTGACGACAGCGCAGGGTTGGTGGTTGATCCTGGTCGGCTGCGGCGTCGGCTTCCTCTTCGCCCTGCTCGCGCTTTGCATCAGCGTGGTGTCGTTCCCGATGATGCTCGACCGTCACGCTACGACCGGTGAAGCCATGGTCACCTCGCTGCGCGCGGTCGCGCGTAATCCGGTGCCGATGGCCGCCTGGGGCCTGATCGTCGCAGCATTGTTGGTGCTGGGAACGCTGCCTTTCTTCCTCGGCCTCGCCATCGTCATTCCCCTGCTCGGCCACGCCACTTGGCATCTCTACCGGCAGATCATCGTTCCCGACCCCAATGTGCAGCCGCTCCCGCCACGTCCGCGCGCGCGCAAGCCTGCTGCCGACTTCCCCGCTAACCTGTTCCCGTGGCGTCGGAAAAACAGCGCGTAGATCTTCGGCAAATCTGTTCCATCATCCCGGTCTGGTGCGCCAGCATCAGACTGGGGTTCGTCCGAGCTCCGGCACGTGACATCGCCCCGGCATGGTGGATTGACTTGCGCGTGCAACGCCGACAAGCCTTGTTTTGGCCGCTCTTGCCGCAAACATTTTGGTAGCGTTTCGAGATTAGTGTCGATGATGCGTCGACATGGAGTGAACGATTTCATGAGCTTTCGCTTTTCCCTCCGGACTGCACTGGGAGCCCTGCTCCTGACCCTCAGCACGCCTTCGTTCGCCGCGACCTGCGGCAGCGGCTCGTTCGATACGTGGCTGGACGACTTCAAGAAGGAAGCGGCATCGAAGGGGATTTCGCAGTCCGCGATCCAGGTCGGCCTGAACGGCGTCACCCTCGACAAGAACGTGCTCACGCGCGACCAGTCGCAGAAGGTGTTCAGTCAGACCTTCGAGGAATTCTCCGGACGCATGGTGCCGCCCCGCCTCACCCGCGGCGCCAACATGATGAAGCAGTACGGCTCGGTGCTGTCCCGCATCGAGGAGACCTATGGCGTGCCGGGCGAAGTGCTGGTGGCGATCTGGGGATTGGAGACCGATTTCGGCGTCAACATCGGCAAATTCCCAACTCTGCGGGCGCTGGCGACGCTCGCCTATGATTGCCGCCGCTCCGATATGTTCAGGGCCGAGCTTCTGGATGCGCTCCGCATCATCGAACGCGGCGATGTCCCTCCACAGGAACTGCGCGGCGCATGGGCCGGCGAGATCGGCCAAACCCAGTTCATGCCGTCGAACTACATCAAATTCGCAGTCGATTTCGACGGCAATGGCCGCCGCGATCTCCTGCACAGCGCGCCCGATGTGCTGGCCTCGACCGCGAATTTCTTCGCCAACCATGGCTGGCAACGCGGCAAGAATTGGGAGCCAGGCAATCCGAACTTCGCGGTAATCCAGCAATGGAACAAGAGCGAGGTTTATGCGCGCACCGTCGCCTATTTTGCCACCCAACTCACCCGCGTACCGTAGCGCTTCCCTCCCTCTCGCTTTAAGGAGCCGATCGCCGCGGGACGATCGGCGCCTGTGAGAAGCCTTGCTCCTTACTTCGCCTCGCCGGCGTGCATCGCCTTGTTCAGATGCGCCGCGCACACGCCCATCTTGCCACCGAGCAGAGCGTCCTGCGCTTGCGCAATCTCCTTTTGCGCCACGATTTTGCCTGGACCGTCCGCCATTGTCTCAACTGCGGATTCGGTCTTGGCGAGATTGTCGCCGCTGCAGCCGACGGTGACCTTAGCCGCGTGGGCGGGAATGGCGGCATACGCAATGAAAGCCATCGCAGTCGCTGCAATCAGTTTGTTGCGCATCGGTTTTTTCCCCATTTTCCGTATTATTTGAACGGAAGCCGACGTGATTGCCGGAATCCGTGACAACCATTGTTCGCTCATCATCGAAAAGTTCAGAATGAATTCCGCGCGATAGAGATGTGATCGACGCTGCGAGCAAAGCACGCATGCGTTGCATCTATTTTTCATTACAGCTTGGTAAGGAAGGGCAAGCCGCGCGAAGCATCGTTGCCGCTACTGCGGTATCCGGTCCCCTCCGCTCGCGAACCGTACCCCGGAGGATAGGGAGTTGAAGGTTCGGCAGCGGCATCGGCCGCAGGCAGCCTTCGGACTGCAAACATGCTTCAGTGATCCGTCGGTCTTGGCCCGGCTTCGCGGACTCGGCATTCCGCACCAAATCCTGGGACCACGAGGAATATTCTTCTAGATCGACCCCAGAAGAAATGAGTTTAATTTCATTTCTAAGGGCCAAGGCGCATGCGAATCACGCATGAGAAGCTAGCCACCCCGAATCGGTCTCCGGCGTTGCGCCGGGCGGGGCTCAAGGCCGAGCATTTGATTTCACGTCCGTGCGCACCCATATGCCAAGCGTCGACGGAAGTGCCGCCCCTCATCGCAAGCCCGTGATTTTACGGACCTTTTCCAATACCGGCACGCGTTCTCACCAACCCGCTGACGCCTCGTCGGGCCGCTCCGCTGTTGGGTTAATCAGGCCTTACCGACGTCATGCATTTTTCACTTAGCTGCACCGCAACATAGGAACTACCGCACTGCATCAACTCAACCTATGTTCATTCTATCGACGATGACGCTTCCCATAGAGCTGAATCGTAATTTCTAGGAGACTACCATGTTACTCTCGCTCATCCGCATGATCCGGGCGTTCCGTGATTATCAGCGTAATGTTGCCGAGCTGTCCCAGCTTAGCGATCGCGAGCTGGCGGACATCGGCCTTGATCGCTCTGATATTCCGCGCGTGGCCTCTGGGCACTTCAACGGCTGATCCTTTGTCAGCCCATCAATGAACGGATAACGCCCGCTCCTTTACGCGGGCGTTCTCGTATTCTCTCCCCAGTTTCTCTGCCCGGTTTCAGATGCGCTCGCGGGAAAAACGCGCTAACCCTGCGCGATGACCGCGACCAAGCCTTCTCCTGATCCTGTCCACATCATCGGCGCCGGCCTTGCCGGTTCTGAAGCCGCCTGGCAGGTGGCAAATGCCGGCCGGCGCGTGGTGCTGCACGAGATGCGCCCACAGCGGATGACCGAGGCCCATCGCACCGATGGCCTTGCCGAACTCGTTTGCTCCAATTCCTTCCGCTCCGATGATGCCGCCAACAATGCAGTCGGCCTGCTGCACGCCGAAATGCGCCGGCTCGGCTCGCTGATCATGCGCGCCGCCGACGCCAACCAGGTGCCCGCCGGCGGGGCGCTGGCGGTCGACCGCGAGGGGTTTTCCGCCGCGGTCACCAAGGCGCTCAACGAGCACCCCCTGATCGAGATTCGCCGCGAGGAGATCGCGGGCCTACCGCCCGTCGAGTGGCGCAACGTCATCGTTGCGACAGGCCCCCTCACCTCGGCGCCGCTGGCAGATGCCATCCGTGAGCTGACCGACGAAAGCGCGCTCGCCTTCTTCGATGCGATCGCGCCGATCGTGCACAAGGATTCCATCGACATGAGCGTGGCGTGGTTCCAGTCGCGCTATGACAAGGTTGGGCCGGGGGGCACCGGAGCCGACTACATCAATTGCCCGATGACAAAGGAGCAGTACGACGCGTTCGTCGACGCGCTGCTGGCCGGCGAGAAGGTGGACTTCAAGGACTGGGAGACCAACACGCCCTATTTCGACGGCTGCCTGCCCGTCGAGGTGATGGCCGAACGCGGTCGCGAGACCCTGCGGCACGGGCCGATGAAGCCGGTCGGCCTCACCAATCCGAACGATCCCACCACCAAGCCCTACGCGATCGTACAACTTCGCCAGGACAACAAGCTCGGCACGCTCTACAACATGGTCGGCTTCCAGACCAAGCTGAAGCATGGCGCGCAGCAGCGCGCGTTCCGCACCATTCCGGGTCTCGAGCACGCCGAATTCGCGAGGCTCGGCGGATTGCATCGCAACACCTTCCTGAACTCGCCCAAGCTTCTGGATTCACAACTACGGCTGCGCGCCGAGCCGCGATTGCGCTTCGCCGGCCAGATGACCGGCTGCGAAGGCTATGTGGAGTCCGCCAGCATCGGCCTGCTCACCGGCCTCTATGCCGCGGCGGACGCTCGCGGCCATTCGCTGGCGCCGCCGCCTTCGACCACGGCGCTAGGCGCGCTGCAGGGCCACATCACCGGCGGCCATATCGAGACCGTCGACACGGGTCCGCGCTCGTTCCAGCCGATGAACATCAATTTCGGCCTGTTCCCGCCGCTGGCCAGCCCGCCAACGAAGAAGCCCCACGGCACGCGGCTCCGCGGCAACGAGAAGACGGTAGCGAAGAAGCAGGCGATATCAGCCCGCGCGCTTGCCGATCTTGACCGCTGGATATCGGACCATTTGCACGTCGCGGCGGCGGCTTAAGCCATGAGCTTGCCGAAAGACGACGCCGCCAGCCTGTCGGCGCGATGGCGCGAAGGAGTCCTGCTCAAGCGCGACGTGTTTTCGACCGTCGAGCGCGGACGTTTCCGCATCGAGACCGGCGAAACCGATGCGGTGCTGCGCCGGCTCGACCTGGTGCCGTTCTGGTCGTTTCCACTGGCGCTGCACCTGTTTTCGCGCGAGCGCCGCGCGCTGTCGCTGGCGCGCGACCTCGACGTCGGACCGAAGCTGCTCTGGGCGGGACAACGCGCGCTGGTGCGCGGGTTCATCGACGGCGTGGCGCTGCACCTGGCGAAGCCGCATGGCGATGTCGCCTATTTCCGTTCGGCCAAGGATGCGCTGCGCAGACTGCATCGTGCCGGCATCTGCCACAACGATCTCGCCAAGGAGCAGAACTGGCTGGTCGGCCGCAACGGCCGCGCCTATCTCACCGATTTCCAGCTCGCCGCCTGCTTCAAGCGCCGCAGCCGCCTGTTCCGCATCGCGGCCTATGAGGATTTGCGGCATCTGCTGAAGCACAAGCGCAGCTATGCGCCCGATGCGCTGACCCCGAAGGAACGCAAGATCCTCGCTCGCAAGTCAGTCGTCGCCAGCGTCTGGCTCAAGACCGGCAAAAAGGTCTACCAGGCGATCACCCGTGGACTCTTCAATTTCACCGATCGCGAAGGCGGCGGCCGGCGGCTGGTCAATGACGCGCCGGTCCTGATCGATCTGATCCGGAAGAACCCGGAAGTCCGCGACACCGCGATCGTCGCCTTCGCAGACCGCCGGGTCGGCGTCGGGCTCTATGCCTTCGTGGAAGCCGACGAGGTCGCGCTGGAGAAGAAGCTGCGCAACACGCTTGCCTCAGCCAAGGGTGTCAAGCCGCCCGAGCATATCCAAGTCGTCCATGCGCTGCCGCGCGATGCCGCGGGCAAGCCGCGCACGGAGATATTGCAGCTCGTGGCGATGAACCAGATCGACCTGATCGAGCCGATGATGCAGAACGAGGCCGACCGCGCCTTCCTCAAGGACATCCTTGAGCAGCGCAAGAATCTTCGCGACCGTTTCAATTTCGAAGTCGCCGAGATGGACCGGCTCACGCGCTAGGCCGTGTGGACAGTTACCTTATCCAGAGCAGAGTGGCGGCAATGGCGACGACGGCGAAGTAGTTTCGC
>NZ_JBEGDB010000204.1:0-14411 GCF_043638955.1 Bradyrhizobium sp. 31Argb
AAAACGAATCGTTCCATCCAAAGCTTGAATCACAGCCAAGCACGAATGAGAATCCTGAATCCCAACAGACCCTAGAACACTTGTCGCAGGAACACCGCCTGCTCGTCGGCCGGCAGCAGCGCGAACCGTGCGCGTGCGTCAGCCTCGGTGCCCTTGAAGCCATAGTGCGACGATAGCCAGTCGGCGAGGTCCTTCTCATAGGTCTTCGCCACCTTGCCAGGCTGATCGGCAAGTGGCTTGTCCGCCGCCGCCAGGTTGGCCGGATCGAGATAGCGCGTCAGCGCGCCATAGTCCGGCGCGCCGGCACCGGCCATCATCACGACCGATGCCCCCGGACGCAGATCGCCTGGCGCGACGGGGCCGAGGCTCGTCACCGCGCCCCGATCGGCCTGGTAGACGTTGCTGCCCGCGCTGATAAGCAGCGTGCCGGGACCTGCGACCTGCAGATTGGCGTAAACGATGTCTCGTCCGGCCGACACCACCGAGAAGTCGTTGTCGCCGGTATGCAGGATCAGATTGCTGGTGGCATAGGCATCGAAGTTGGAGAGGAGGTCGTAGCCGCCGACCGGCGTGCCGAGATTGACGATGTCGCGCCCCGCCATGATGCGCATCGGCTTGGCCGCCAGGTACCACGCGCTCAAGGGCCGCGTGGACGCTTTCTCACCGCCCTTTGTAAAGTCGATCACCTCGCCCGATTTGAAGCCGACGAGATCGCCGCCGGCAGCGTAAATGAGCGCCGACGTGCCGTCGTCCTGATGCAGGTTGCTGGCGGTGTTGGGGCCGAACGCAAAAAGCTCGACGCCACCGGGCGATATAATACCGAAATTATTCGGGACTGTACCGCTGCCATTGGCGTTGGTGATGGGATTGCCCTCGCCGCGCTGCCACCCCTTGAACGCCGGCCTGAACGGAGTCGCCAGAGCGCTCTGGTCGGCGCCGGACATGTCGATGGCATAGCCATTGGCATAGATCGAGCGGCCAGCCAGCAGTTCGAGCTGCCCCTGCGGCGACGGCGCGAGCACCAGTTGCGGCGCCAAAACCGTGGGCTGGTTTTCGTAGGCGCCGTAATAGATGCTGCCGCTCGTCGCCAGCGCCGTCAGCGTGGGCGGATAGACGAACATGCTGTCGGTCGGTACGTCGATGCTCCCGGCGGTCGACAGTTCGTTCTGCCTGGTCGGCACCAGATTGCCGCCTGCCGAAACCAGATTGATCGCCGTTTCGTCGCGCCACAGCGAGAACCAGGTGGTGCCGCCGCCCACGTGCGCGCTGCCGGCTGCGGTGTAAGACGTGGTATTCGGCAGGACCGGCCGGCCGGGGTCCGCCGCGCCTGATAGCACGAGATCGCCGCGCGCCGACAGATTGACCACGGCGTCGCCCGGAACGACCAACGGTCCGCCGAAGCCGATGCCTCTGTTGGCGACCGAGAAGTCGGGCCAGCGGGGATCCGTCCCAAGCTTCTGTCCGTAACTCAGATTGACGCCACCAATCGTGCCGGCTTGCACGTCAATCAGGCCGCGAAGGTTGACGAGCCCGCCGCTGGAGTCACTCCTGGTCCGAGACTGTGTCAGCATAGTCTGCCACGGGTTGAGCTGGCCACCGATCTTCACCAGCATGTCGCCGCCGCCGGTGAGGACCAACTGGCCATCGCTTCCGATCCGCCCGGTCGAACCCACCGCGATATCGAGCGCAGTCGAGCTCGACGCTAGGTTCGATCCCTGGCTCGCAAGCAGCCCGGCATCGCCGCCTGCCTGCACGGTGACGTTGCCTCCGCCCAGCGTGCCGAAACCGGAAAATCCGGTCAGCGCCGGCATCACGTCATCGGAAAAGCGCGATAACGGCAATGCAATGGTACCGAAATTGATCCACCACGCGGTGCGCTGGCCGGCGATGTCTCCGCCCTGCCGCCAGAGCCAGTTGCCGGGATTGTTGTACTGCAGGGGCCCGTTGTTACCCTGGTTGATCGACATGCCGGTCAGGTTACCCTGCGCCGCCACCAGAAGGTTGCCACCGCCATCAGGGTACCAGGCGTGATAGACGCTGGTCGCACTGCCGTCGACCAGTCCCTCATAAGCTGCGCCCTGGTTGCCGAGGACCGAGCCGCCGAACAGTTGTCCGCGCGCCCGGTCGTAAGGATTGGAGCCATCAGGTGCGAGCATCGCCTGCGATGGCGCGCCTGCCGTGTAGATGCCGTAAGCCGTACGCACCTTCAGGTCGGCAGCGCTCAGCAGTTCAAGATCGCCGGTGCTGGTGCGCACAACGCTCGTCAGCGGGAATTGCGCCTGCGTGGTTTCGCCACCCGGGTTCCATTGACAGTAGTCGGGCAAGTCCGCGCAAAGGTACTCATCAGCCGGCTGCCCCGGCGTTCCGAACGGATTGTCTCCGCCCAGATCGGCCCAGACCCAGCCCGGGGGCTGAATCGAGACCAGCGCTGCAACGGAGGAATCCGCGAGCACCAGACTTCCGGCGTTCGCGCTGCGCGGCCGCAGCGCCCGGCTGTCGGCCGCGGTGACATCTGCGCCGGCCACGAAGCGCAAAGACCACGACTGCGATCCGGCCGGCAGCATCGGCGCAGCCGCCCAGATCCCGTCGGATGGCGCGCTGTCGCGCAGCTTCACGAATGCCGCGTCGCCCGGCAGCTTGACCACGGTCGCTCCCGGCACCAGGGCGCCGACCGGCAGCGTCAAGTCGCCGTTGAGTGTGAGGCTCCACGGCAATGGCACGTTCTTCGGCCAAACCATTGGACCCACGGCAATGTCGGAAGTGAACAGGCTGCCGGCGCCGAGCACGGTCCCCGCGGGCAAAACCGTATCCTGTTGCAGCCGCGTGCCTTTCGCGTAGATCACGGCGCCGCCGGCATCGCGCACGTCCGCGCGCAACACGGTCCCCGCCGGCACGGTCAGCGCAGCCTGCAGGGGCGCGTCGGAAGGCAGCACGTTGTTCGCCCCCAACGTAAAGCTCCGCACCGGCAGATCGTAGTTCAGCACGCTGAAGCGCGGAAACACCGTGCCGTCCGCCAACACCACGCCATCGCGCGGAATGACGACATCATTGCCGGACGGCTGTCCGCCGCTGAACAGCATCCTCGCGACCTGGGCACCTGTCCCGAGCGGCTGCGGCGCAGCGGCAAAGCCGTCGCTGACATTGCCGAAGATGTTCAGGTTGCCGCCGGCGCGGATCACCAGCCGGCCCGGTTCGCCGGAGCCGTAAACGCCGGTCTTCAACGTGCTTGGGTTGATGCTGTCGTAGCGATAGCGCGAAAGATCGATGTCGCCTGCGATGGTCAGGTCGCCGTCCGGCGTCGCGCTGGTGATCTCCACGCCCGGCCGCAGGTGAAACGCATCGGCATAGACGCGCAGGCCTGCGAGCCTGCCTTGCAGGTCCGCGTTTTGCAGCGCCGCTGCGATGAACGACGTGCTGGAGCCGTGGATGGTGTCCATCAAAGCCTGGTTGACGATGCCGTCGGCAGGCCGGTAGGTGCGGAAGCCGTTGACGGCAATGCTGCGCGCGCCCGCGATCGTCACCGGCCCGGACGCGTCGATCGCGACGTTGGCGCCATCGCCGCTGCCACCCGCGCCGCCGAGCCGCGGCGCGTTCAGTTCCACCGTGCCGCGCGCGACGGCGTTGGCGGAGCGCACGTCGATCGTTGCGCCCGGCGCAAGCTGAAGCCGCCCCTGTGTCGTCGTGAGCTCGACCACGGCCCGGTTGGGCGCATCGATCGGCTTGCCATAGCTGTCGACGCGCAGCACGCTGCCATGCGCATCAAGCACGGCGCCTGATCCGAGCAATAGCCCGTCGCGCGCCGCGAGCCGGATGGTGCCGACCTGCTCACCACTCGCATCGATGCGCCCGTTGACGATGAGTCTTCCGCCATCCACCGACAGGCTGACGCTGTTGGCGACGAGTTCGTCGCCGACAACGAGATCGCCCTGCTTGAGCTGGAAGTTGCGCGACCCAACCACGCCGCTGGCGGTGAGCCGCCGGTTGAGGGCCGCGAAATCGTCCAGCGCCTGCGCGCGCACGTCGATGCCGCCGGCGCTGAACGGCACCTTGGTGCCGCCCGCGTCGAAATGCCCGGAGCTTCCGCCGCGGATCGTGCCGGCCAGGCCGACATGGCCAGCAGAGGCATCCAGCGCCGTCACCGACAACGTCCCGGCGCGGTTATTGACCGCGGAGAGGTCGATCACCGATCCGGCAGCTTGCGTGATATTCCCGTGCGCGCTCTCGAGACTGACGTCACCGCCCCAACTGTAGCGGACGGCATCGATCAGGGTCTCGGACCGTCCCGCCAGGTCCAGACGCGCGGCGTCGGTCAAGGTAATGTCGCCGTCGGCAGAGACGGTGAGCTTGCCGCTGGGCAGCGCAACAGAGGTTGCAATCGCAACCGTCGCTCCCTTCAGGCCGATCTCGGCGCCGAACGTCGTGGCCGGCGCCGTGGCGACGTCGCCGGAGGCGACGACGCGGAGCGCGCCACCCGCCGTGATATGGTTCACCGAGCCGGACCCACCGGTGAGCAGTGGCGTCATCAGGTTCAGGTTGCCGCCGCTGTAGGCATAACCGACACCGGGCTGGTAGGCACCCTGGCTTTCATAGACCGACAACGTGTTGCGATTGTTCGCGGTCACCTGCGTATGCGCGGTGATGTTGACGGTGGAGAAGCCGAGCATCAGGCGGTCCAGCGTGAGCTGGCTGTCCGGCTGGGTTCCATCGGCATAGCCCAACACCACCTGATCGGCGACGATATTGAACGTGCCGTGGCCAGTGCCGGCCCCGCCCGCGATCACGGCGCCGGGCGGGACGCTGCGCGGTGCGGCGTTATTCGCGCGCCTTACGCCATCGCTGATGCCGTTCCAGATCAAGGTCCCGGTCGTCAGGGTCGCACTCTCGGTGGCTGACCCGAGGCCATAGATCGCCGGCGTGTTGAGGACCAGCGAGCGCAGGCTCGAGCGCCCGGTCGCGAAGTCGATCGTGGAGAAGTTCACGGCTCCGTAGAAGTTGACCGACGCGAGCGCCGAAAGCACCAACCCTTCCAACTTGGGCGCGCCCAGAAGCGCGTTGCCTGCGAGCAGGCGCCCCAGCACAGTCTGGTTGAGCACGAGGCCGTCGGGCAGCACGCCAGCGGCGCGCGCCGCGGCGATCGCGCCCTCGTCGCCGATATTCAGGCTCGGCGTGGTGAGCGAGAGATAGCGCGCGCCGAAACGCATATTATCGGCAATCGACAGCGTGCCGCGCTCGACAGCGAAGCCGAGGGTCCCTTCGGTGGCGATCGTGGCGGCGCCGATGGTGATGCCGCCGAGCGTGCGTCCATCGATAACTTGCTGCACATCGATCCGTCCGTTGGAGACGACGATCATGTTGCCGGCGGTTGAATAAGAAAAGCCGTCGGAGGGCGGCATCACGATGGAAGGACCCGCGCCGATCGTGTCGATGCGCGCACCATCCTCGATGCGGATTCCGCCATCACCGGCCGCGATGAAGACGTCCGGCGCACGCAGCACCGCTCCGCTGCGCACCACCACGGATTTGTTGAAGCTGTAGGTGGCGACACGGCCGCTATCGAGATCGAGTCGCTGGCCACCGCCGATCGACAACCTGGCGGCGCCGATCGCATTGAGATCGGCCGCACGCACCGACACGAAGCCTGCGGTCGGCGCAGTGTCCGCACCGAGAATTTCGATCAGGCCGGGGTTGGCCCCGGGGGCGTACTTATCGAGGTCAAGACTCAGTGTGCCGCCATAGCCGCCGTTGCCCGGCGTGAACAGAGCCTGTCCGGCAAAGGACAACGCCATCCGGGCCGCCGACGCGTCAGGTGCGAGGACAAGCTGCAGCACGCCGGCGTCGACCGGCAGGCTCGGCCGAGGCTGGCCGTTACGCGCGGCCGCGGCCAGCATGAAGCTCGCGTAGCCTTGCTCGTTGTATTGCGAATAGCTGCGCACCACCGCGCCGGGCGTGATGATGGCGAGGTTGGGCAGGCTGTTGCGGATCGCTGTGTTGGCGACGCTGCCATAGGCCGTGACCGCATAAGAGCCGTTCGCCAAGGCAGCGGTGCTCTGGCCAAACTGCGCTGTCGCGCCGAGTTCGACGCGGAATGCGCCGGGCAGCAGCGCGAAAGATGCCGGCATCAGCGTGTAAGTGCCTGCCGCAAGGCCGGGCACGCCGCCGCCGATCGTGATGCGCTGGCCGATCATTGGCGCGCTGCCCTGGCTCGCCGGCACCGCAGGCGCGTATTCTGCGGTCGCATTCGGCACGATCGCAAACACCTGGCTGCTCAGACTGCTGTAGCTGTTGCCCGGATTGGCAGCGCGCAGCGGGTTCAGGAGCGCATCGACCGAGCCGCCGCGACCGCTGATGAATCCTGCGCCGCGCAGATCGCCTCCGCCGGACAGATCGACCACCGCGCCGGCTGCGACCGAGACAGCAGGTCCGGACAGGCGGATACCGCCGGTCAACTGACCGAACACGTCCACTCCGTTATAGGCGGTTCCGACCTCGGCACCATCGTAGCGATAGACGATGCCATCGACGGTCCCGCCATAGGGCATGGTCAATCCGGCGCCGCTGATCGAGGTGATGCTGCCCGGCAGGAGATCGAGTCGCTTAATGTCCGGTACGACCGACTGGCCGGCGAGAACGCCGCCGAGCACGATTGTGCCGAGCGGCGCGCGCAGCACGCCGCCCTGTTCGATAGCCGGGGCAAAGACCGTCAGCCTGCCGAACGCCGAGAACGGGACGGACGGCGTATCCGCCGTGGTGCGGCCGAAGCGGACGAGGTCGGTCGCTGCCAGAATAATCTTCGCGTTGCTTACCGGGTAGATCTGCGCGGCATCAAGTTCGAGCGTGTGGCTGCCATAGCTGTCGCCGATCAGCCGTATGTCGCCCCGGCTGACCACGGTGACCCGATCAAATCCGGCGATATTGGTGACGACGGGCGCCACGCCGCCCGTCTGCGTCACAGCGATATTGAGCGGTTCGGATTTGGCGGCAAGGTCGACGAGATCAGCCGTGATCGTCAGTTGCGCCGTGCCGGATTTCGCCGGCTCGCTGCTCGGCGCCGTGCCCAGACCGGCCCCGATCTTGCCGATAATGCTGCCGGGGCGCGGCTCAAACGCACCACTGAGGGCGACATTGGCCACCGCGCCGAAGGTGACATAGGGCGCGGCGAGTTCGACCCGCTCGTTCCCATTCTTCGCAACAAGATTGCCCGAGATCTTCATGCTCTGCGGCACAGCGAGCCGCACATCGCCGTCGAAAGCGATGGTGTCAGCATAAAGGCTGAGATTGGCAAAACCGCCGGCGACAACCTGGTCAGCGCCGATCCGCCCGTGTCCGAAAAGCAGCGCCGAATCCCTGGCGCCTGGAACAAGGTCGCTCGCAAGGCCGCTCGCGCCCGCTTGCGCGCCGACCTCGAGGATGCGAAGGCGTCGCACTTCGTTGGGGGCCGGCTGATCGACGGGGTCAGCATAACGGGGCGTGACCAGCGCCAGGCTGAGCGTGCCGCCAGCCGCGCCCTCGCTGCCGGCCTTGGCGATCATCTCGCCGTCCAGATAGAAGCCGCTGAACGTGTGGATCCCGATGCTGCCACCTGACGTGGCCAGGGTGAGAGACTGCGCTGCGCCCGAAGCGCTCAACCCCGTATTGGGCACATCGATCACGATGCTCGTGCCGGAGGCATCCAGGCGCGCGCCCGGGCGCGTGATGACGAAGCTGTTGCCGGCATACGCGATTCCGCCGTCGCCCTTGCCCGTGATGGCGCCGAGCATGATGCTGCCGCCCGCGTCCGCGAATCCATATCGCATGCCGCTGGAGTCGATCCCCACCGCACTGCGTCCCGCCACGTCGAGGACCGCCGTCTCGCCGAGCCAAATCGACCGCGCACCCAGTGTGGGATTGGCGAAGCCGCTGCTCGCGGTGTTCATCTGGATCACATCGATGCGGCCGCCGGCCGCGGTCAGCCGTCCATCGACGGTGATCTGGCCCGGGCTCTGCAGCGCAATCGCACGCCGTGGATCGACGGTGATGTTCGCATCCCGTCCGATGACGATCGTGCCCTTGTTCAGATCGAGGTTCGACTGAAGTGTCAGGTCGGCACCGGCCCGCCACGCGATCTGACGCTTGGACGGATCATCCTGGATGACCGGAGGAACCCAAAGCTCCAGGGCCGACGCCGGATCGGAGCCGGTCGGCGCGCTCCACGCCGCCGCGCCAAAACGATACACGGGCATGCTGACATCGATGACGGCGCGATCGACAATCAGCAATCCCTGATGGCCATTGATGTCGTAGCTCGAAAATCCCGTCTGGAACAAACCGGTGCCGAGCTCGGTCACAGCGGCGACAGCGAAGGTCCGCTCGGCCACGGTGCCGACGGGAATTGTGGTGCCGACGGCAAAGCGCAACTGCATTGTGGCCACATCACCGGCCGCAAACGTGACGCGGGTCGGCGCCAGCGGAATGCCATCGGGAAACTCGCGGGCCGTGAAGGTGAAACCCGCCGGCAGCTTGATGCCGTCGCCAGGGTAGATCAGCGCGCCAGGCGCAACGGGCGTACCGGCGCGGTAGTTTGTACCGTTAATATCGTAGAAATTGGTATCGACCGGGACGACCCAGCCATCGGGCCCCACCTTGAGCGGCTTCTGTTGGCTTGCGTCTACCTTCAGCGGCAAGGGTGCGTAATCGCCCGGCGCTAGTCTGGTAAGGGTCTCATCGTAGTTGAACGGAATCCGCCCGCCGGCCGGGATGATGATCTCTTCAGCCAGCAACAGCGGGATCGGCGCCCTTTCGCCGACGCCCAGCACGCCGTCATTGGCGAGCGCTTTGCCGCCGATCACGATCGACGGACCGCTCCCGATCACGAGCTTGCCGCCGCCGCTTGCGCCGTAGCCGTTGATCCGCCCGTCAAGAACCAGGCGCCCGCCGACGCTTGGACCGCCCGCCGAACGATCATCGGCGACCAGGGTGACGCTCCCACCCTTGCCTCCCGTGGTCTTGCCGTTTGGCAGGATAGCGCCACCGGAGGAAACATCGATGGTGCTGCCGGCGGCAATCGTCGCGCCTTGGGTGGAATTGAAGCTGACGCTGCCTCCATTGATGAAGGCGAGGCCGGAAAGATCGCTCGGCGGGTTCGCCCCATTGATCCACAGCCCGCGCGTGTCGATGGTTGCGCCGGCATGCAGCGTGAGCTGTGCGGCACCGTCGGACGTGGTCAGCACGATCGGCGTAAGCACGGCGGCGTCCGGCCTGAGAATATTGGTGATGGTGACGCTGCCGGCGCGCGTGGTCACATCGGCATTGATGTCCACGACCGGCGCGACGAACGTCACTTGTCCACCGGACGCGAAAGTCAACGGCGCGTCGGTGACGATCGACTGTTTTGCGGCAACGCTGAGCCCACCGAGGCCGGCGCCGTTGACCAGCCCCACGTCGAACAGGCCCGTGTTGGCGCGATCGAGTGGAAGCGCGCCAGAGCGATCGATACTGTCAGCGATCGGGGCGACGTTCCCGAACTTGACGTTCGTGACGGATGCATTGACAAGCCCGCGCGCATCATAGCCGCCGAGCATGAGCCTTCCGGCAAGCGGTGCGGTGTCTTGCGGGAGCTTGTAGCCATCGGCGACCGCGGTGAGCCGCACGCCGGTCTGCCGCTGACCTTCGATCACGTCGGCGAGAATCGTCCCTTCGAACACCGATGTCGGGGTCGACAGGATCAGGCCGCCGGCATCGCGACCGACGGTGTAGCCGTCCTCCCAGCCCACACTCTCGCGGTCCTTGCCGAACGGGCTGGTCCAGACCTCGGTGACGTCCCAGCGGTCGCTCTTCCAGTGCTCATGCTTGCGGATGAAGCCAGCGCCGAGACCGTAGAAGGTCATGTCGGCGCGGGCATCGTTGATGTTGTAGAGGCGGCCGTCCGGTCCGAGGAAGTTCGTGGTGCGGATGTAACCGCCCTCATAGCGGACCGAGCCGCCGGAGATGTTGAAGACGGAGCCGCGCTGCGCGACCACCTCCGGCGCGGCCAGGGTGATCGTGCCGCCAACCGCGGTCCATTCGCCGATCTTGTGCGCGGTGTTGTTGAGATAGCCGCCGACTTCAAGGAGGCCGCCCGGGGTGTAGTAGCGGTCGGAGGCGTATCCGCCGGTGCCGGCCGGCACCAGCGCAAGCTTACGCGCATCGATCCAGACGTCCTGGTTGAGGAGCGCGCCATTGTCGCGGTTCTGCGGCGAATCGCGCAATTCGTTGCCCTGGACGTTGACCTTCACGGAGTTGTCGGACATCGGAAGGACGACGTCCCGTGCACCGGAAACGTCGATGACAGCACCCGTCTCGGCGAACGCCCGCTTGCCGGCGGAGACCGCAACCTGACCGCCCGCGGCCATTGTCACCGATCCATTGCGAAAGTCGACCAGGCCGCCAGTGACGATCTCGACACGCGACAGGTCCTCACGGTCTGCGAGCATGGAAAGATTGTCGAACTGGCCGAGAGTTAACGCCGCGCGCGCGGTGTTCTGCTTGGCGGAGTCGGCGATCAGGGCATCGCGCTGCGAGTTCAGCGCCGTTTTCGTGGAGTCGAGCTCGAGCGACACCGTGGTGAGACTGCCACCGCCGAGGGTCACTCTGCCACTGCTGTCGGAAGCTGAATTGAGCAGATGAATGGTGCCGCGTTGGTCGACCGACGTGGTCGACATAAGGATGCCATTCTGGTCGATCGTGTGGCCGGCGAGCGTGATATCGCCCTGCTGGGCGAACATCAGGCCGGTGTTGCTGACCGCACCGCTTGCGCTTCCCACACGGATCACCGGCGCGACCTCATTGCCGCGCGTGGTGGAGACTTGGTTGGCACTCGTGCCGTAACCAGGTCGCAGGATGAAGTCGTCGCCCGCCGCGAGCAGAGCCTGCCCCTTCGGGGTCGTGATCGAGCCCGCGTTCTCGACTGCGGTGCCGAGCAGCGCCACGAAGCCGCCGCCCGACGTCACCGATGTCGGCGCGCTGGTGGCAATCAGAGCTCCCGCCTCGACGACGATCTTGCCACCAGCTCCGCTGAAGCTCGGCAGATATCGCGCGCCACTCTGCGTCGAATAGATTCCGGTGTTGAGAAACTGCTGATCGATAATGTCGGCAGTCGCCGCGATCAGCGATCCGACGTTGATCTGGCTCCCGCCCCCGAAAATGATTCCGTTCTGGTTGATCACCAGCACCTGGCCGGGCGCATTGATGTGACCGAGGATCTGGCTGGGGCCGAGATTGCCGACCACACGGTTGAGCGCGGTCCAGGCGCTGGACTGCTGGTTGAAGTTGACGGTGGTTTGTGCACCGACGTTGAAAATCTGCCAGTTGAGGATCGCCTGCGACGCGGTCTGGTTGATCGTGACCGTGGTCTGGCCACCGCTCGCCGACTGGGTCGGCAGATCGGCCCCCCTCCACAAATTCGCGCCTGCCGCCGCGCCAGGCGCGACTTGAAGGCCGCCCGGCGCCAGCCCATTCGGCACGACCGCTCCAGGCAACGTGCTCGAACTTCGCGCGGCCGCGGCGGCAGCGCGCGCGCTTTCCTGCACGGCTTGCAGCGCCTGGATGGCCCGCGTTGCGCGCGTGAGCGCGTCCTGGCTCTGCTTGGAGAGTTCCATGGACTTCTGCGCAGCGGCGGTCGCTGCATCGCTGGCAACCCCGACTGGGGACGTCGCTGTAGCGAAATTGCCGAGGGGCCGCGCAACTGCACCGTGAACACCGGCCACCATCACCGCCAATACGCTAGCCCCCGTCAACAACAGGCGACGGGACGCGCGCGAACTATTCCATCGCGCGCCAAGACCTTCATTGACGCGATGCGCCCCGACAGATGGTGTCTCGGAGCGGCGGATGTTTCGGCTACGGGGTCGAGGCGACATATGAACTTCTTTCAGGGCGCGACAGACGGAGAGGACCGCAGCCTCTCGCCGAGACCGCAGTCCTTACTGAGAGTCCCGACGCGTCTCAGAACCGAAAAAAATTCAGCGCCGACCACCGCGCATTCGCTCGGCCGGCACCGGTGTCACCTCCACTCACCCCAGCAAGACAATGCCACCTGGCAATCTTGTCACCGTGGCGCCAAATATCTGCTGTATCTGACCGACGACGCCATCGATATTCGCGATCTGGAATCGAGCGTTGAACAGGCGGCGGCCCAACGCCGTGCTGGTGACGATGATCCGGCCGGGCCGGTAGCGGTTGATCTCATCAACGGCTTCCGATAACGGCGTGCCGTGGAACACCAGCACGCCTTCTTTCCACGCCGTCACGACCACCGGATCGATCGAGGTTACGGCGCCCAATCGGTCCGCGGAATAGATGACCTGTTGTCCTGCGCCGAGGCGGACAATCTGCCCATCCACCCCGACCTCGATTTCGCCTGCAATGCAGGTGGTGCAGACCGCCGCCCCCTCGTAGCGGATGTTGAATGTTGCATCCGTCGCGACCGCTCGCGTTCCCCCTGCAATCACCTCGACGCGATGCGCGTCCCGCGCCGCGACAGCCGCCTCACCCGCAATAAGTTCAATGCGTTCGGCTTTGCCATCGATGGCGCGCAGCGCGACGGCGGTTCGGGTGTTCAGGTGGATCGATGAGCCGCCTGGAAGCGCGATATCGCGGCGTTCGCCGACGGCTGTCCGGTAGTCCGCAGCAAGTTCGGAAAGCGATGGCCATAGGCCAAGCGGAGGACGAACGACCAGAAAGGCCGCGGATGCCGCGGACGCAGCGAGAGCCCCGCCAAGGACGGCGCGCCGCGCCAACCATGGTCCCGGCGCGATGCGACGATCGTGGCGCCGGGCCGGCAACATGGCGCCGGCGGGCTTAACCACGTCCCATACGCTGCATGCGCGGGCGAACGCATCGGCGCGCACGGGATCGTCCGCTGCCCAGCGCTTGAACGCCTCGAGATCGGCTTGGCGGGCGTTGCCGGTGGCAAAGCGCAACACCCAATCCTGGGCCTCGCGATCGACCGCGCTGAGCGATGCCGCCGGCTCGTCACTGCCCTTCATGCGTCTCGTCGCTTCCTACCAACGGCTCGTCGATATCGATTCATGGTCTGCCCTACCCCTCAGAGTCCTTGAGGGGCTTCGGACCGAATCTTTGAATCAGCTTACGGTCCAGGCGCAACGCGCAATGGGCGAGCGCATGCCTCAATTTGATTTCAACGAGCCGCTGGGAAATGCCGAGCCGAGCGGCGATATCGCGCAGCTGGACGCCGTCCAGCCGCGAGGCAAGCAATATCTCGCGCCTGCGCGGCGTCAATTCGGCCAGGGCCCCCGCCAGCGTTTCCGCCTCCGATCGGGCCGCCGCGGCGCGTTCGGGATCCGGCGCCTCATCCACCAATCCGATGGCCTCTTTCGCATCCGACAGCGTGACCAGATCTCTGTCACCCCGCCAGTGGGCCAGCGCCGCATGAAAGGCCATCTGCAGCAGATAACGCCGTGGGCTGCGCAGCTCGCCAACGGGCGTGGCGCGATCGATACGCAGCCAGGTGTCGTGCAGCACATCATTTGCAAGCTCAGCAGACCCGAGCCTGCGTGTCAGTTGCGCCCGCAGATCGTGGTAGCCGAGCACGAAGAACCGCCGCAACAGATCGCGATTGGAAGAGCTCATGCGCGATCTATCGTGTTACCGGGGAGCCATTGCGGTATGGGGGCAACCGGTCGGCCGGCCCCTATCACGCGCGAGAATCGCGACCGCGACCGGCTGCGGCATATCCGCCGGCGGGGTCCCCAGCGACAGCCCGCGCAGGACGCCACCCACGTCGGCGACGTCAGGCGCTCCCGTTGCCATGTCGAAAAGCTGGGCGCGATCGATCGTGCCGGATGCTGCGATCCAGATCCTGAGCAGCAGATCAACGTCGCGGGGCCGGGTCTCGGCGCGACCACAAAGTGCACGCGACACTTCACTCTGGAGCAGCCCAAAATATGACCGGACCGCTGGATCGGCCGCACGGAGCCGCGCCGGTGCGACCAGCGTGAAGCTACCCTGGCCGGTCGCCCTTGCCTCCAAGCCGCTGCCGATAAGGAGCCGCCGCAGCGCGGCCTCCGGCGTGAACAGCCCATGGACCGGGCGAGCATACTGCCCGGCAGCGAGTACGCCATCGTAAAACACCTCAAGCCCCGTGGCGGCGCCATAGGCATCAAGTGCGGTGGCAAGCGACTGCGCCGGAATGTCGAAGCGGGTGGCCCCCATTGTTGTGGCATCGGCCGCCCTCGCAAAGAGAAGCAAGCTCAGTCCAACAAGCACGCTTTGCCACAACCGCGCGCCTATAGGCCGCGGCCAATAAAGTGCCGCCGGCATAAGCGGGATCTCTGTTCATGGAAACGTCACACGAGAAGACACTAGGCCGTGTGGACAGTTACCTTATCCAGAGCAGAGTGGCGGCAATGGCGACGACGGCGAAGTAGTTTCGCGCG
>NZ_JBEGDB010000205.1:0-14410 GCF_043638955.1 Bradyrhizobium sp. 31Argb
GCGCGAAACTACTTCGCCGTCGTCGCCATTGCCGCCACTCTGCTCTGGATAAGGTAACTGTCCACACGGCCTAGCTCAAGGCACCTATCTCTTCGAGTAGGTAACAGGGCACCTGGGCGACGGGCAGTGATAGCGACGCCGCAAAGCGGCGGCCCCATCGCCCGAGTACCTCCGGCGAGCGACCCATGATGCCTACAAATCGGCGGCGCGGCTTGGCGATCCATCGGGCCTTAGGCGCCATAGGTGGCCCGCGCCATAACCGGACGCAGCACACGGCAACGATCGTTATCCACGGGGTCGGAGACGCCTTGCGGCTACGGTCGCAGGCCTTTGCCTGCGAGTAGAGCGTGACGGGGGAACGGCGGGCCGCGAAGGGACTTCCAGGCTGCATTCCATGGCGCATCCGGAAATTGACGCGAGGTGGGTTGGCCTGATACAATTTTAAATTGATCGTAAGGCACCATATGTTTCGGGAGGCTGAAGATGTGGAAGCGATCTGGAAGTTTGTTGCTCGCGTTTGCTCTTGCCGCAGGGGCGCTGTCGCCAGCTTACGCTGCAGACGGCAGCGGGACGCAGCGGCTACGTGCGGCATTGCTGTTACCGCCGAAAACCCTCAAGAACGCCACGCCGGTGCCCTACACACGGGTCGATTCGGCGACCTGCATATGCGATGGTATCCCTTTCCAGGCGGGCTGCCCGGGCAACCAGAGAGTGACCTGCAAGTGCGGGCCCCCCGGATATAGCTGCTCAAACTAGCTGTGCACCGTCTGCTCTGATGACGCCGTCGGCCGGTCAAGCGGTTATATACATGGTTCCGCCCGGCGGGCGAGCGACGCAGCACTTTTGTGGTGGTCGGATTTGCTCGCGAAGGTACAAGGAGGGTGTGTGGCAGATCCGGTCGGCACGTCTACGAACGCTTTTTTCACGCTGCAGAGCATGATGACGCTCGGCGGCGCCACGGGTGCGACCTTCGTCGTCGCGAACGGCATTCAACGCGCCTTCGACTATAACCCGCGTTGGCTCGCACTCCTGATCGCGCAACTGGTCTGCCTCGGCGTGGTGTATCAATCGCATGGCGTCGGCAGCGACTATGTGATCGGTGTGATCAACGGCTTCCTGGTGTATTGTTCGGCAGCCGGAGCGACCGGCGCGGCCGGTGCGGCCTCCGGAGCGGCGCCGGCGCGTGACGCAAGTGCGCGATCAGGCAACGTTGCGCGCGAGGCCTCACCGGCCCCTGGCCATCGGCAGCTTTTCACGCCCTGGTTCTGACCGGCGTGTTGCGTGGATCCGTCCAGGCAACAGCGTTCGGCGATCTGACGCGCGTCGTCCTTGTCGGCGTTAGCCATTTTGAAGACGAAGCGTTTTGGGAACTCAAGGCCTGCGCCCCCGAGACCGAGCGTCTTGGCGCGGCGCTAAAGGACCCGGCTGGATGCCGCATACCCGATCGCAACGTCGATGTCGTCGTCGACGACCGCGCCACCGTGGATCAGGTCATCCCGTTGTTGCAGGCGGCGAGCTCGGCCGCGACGCCGGATCAAATCCTCATCGTCTATTTTGCGGGGCACGGTGAGAAGATCGAAGGCGGTTTCGCGCTTATCCTGCATGACACGCGACAGGCCGACCTCGCCCGGACGGCGCTGACCAGCGCGCAGCTCGACCGCATCTTTTCCGGCTGCAAGGCGCGGGGCCTGCTGATGGTCCTGGATTGTTGCGGTGGCGCGGCGTTGGCCGAAAATGCACCCGCCTTCATGCAGCAGGTCGGGCAGCATGATTTTCGCATCCTGCTGAGCGCTTCGCGCGCCGATCAGTCGTCGTGGGAGACCTCCCGCGGGTCCGTGTTTACCAAGCATCTGATCGATGTTGTGGAAGGCACCGCGCAGATATCTGCCACGCCCGGCCAGGTCTATTTCAACGATCTGCTGCGGCACTTGCGCAATTCTGTGGGCGAGGAGATTGCTAACGCAGGCGGGGCCTTGCCGCCGCAGGAGCCGGTGTTCAATGGCGGCTACGTCGACGACCCGCTGATCTTCGTTCACACCGGAGAGACGCTGAAGCAGATCCGGGTGAAAGTCCAACGCTATTCGCAATCCTACGTGCGCGCGCGCATTCGCTTTACCGTTCTCATCATCGCTAGCCTTTTGCTGATCGGCCTTGCGGGCTTCTGGCTCGTGCTCGATCAACATTATTATCTTCAGGCCGGCGACCGTTCGACGGCCGTGTATCACGGCTACCCGGGCTTGAGCGGCCTCGGCTATCCCAAGCTACTTTGGACAGCCGAGGTACAGCGCAATTTCATCAAGCCTGACAGCCCTCTCGCCAACGGTGAGGCTGTCGTGGCAAGGCGCACTCAGCCTGTCTTCGCGACGCTCTTCAACGAACTATCTCCGGCGGGCCAGTCGCTGGTGTGGGTGTGGGCCGGCCGAAAGGAAGACGCAAGGCGCCGCGCCAAGGCAGGCATGGATGCCGTCGGTGCGGGTCGACCGAACGAATGGGCGGAGCTGGCGCAGCTTTTCGCGGCCAATGCAACGGCTGCAGACTTGACACAGCTGGCCGAGCTGAGCCGGCATCAGAATGTTTCCGTGGTCCAGGCCGCACTGCAGGCGCTGGCGCGCTTGGATCGGACCGAGTCGATCAAGGCCTTGTCCCGACGTGGCTTTGAGATGAACCAGGTTGGCATCCATCTCGAAGCGCTGAAGCTTTGGGATCGACCCTGCGACGACGCGCTGCGCAACTATCTGAACAAATTCGAGCGGGCCCCCAGCTATTCGCAGTTCGTACGCGCGACACTCGTGACGGCATTTGAGGCGCATTGCGTCGTCGACCTCGACCCGCTGCTGGCCGCCGACCTGGCCTATCTCGGCGCGGTCGCAACGTATTGGGCAACGCAGGGCGGCGAGACCCCTGCAGCGCTTGCCAGGAACATTCAGGGCGAGATTGGGGCCACCATCACGCGGATCGCCGCCGACGAGGCCGGGGCGGCGCAGAAAGATTTTCCCATCCTCGAGCGCCTCGTCGAGATGGGCCTTGCCTTACCAAAAGCCGATTGTCCAGTGGCTGCCGTGGATTCACCGGCCGCACCGGGCCGTCCAAGCGTCGTTGGCCGATTCGGCCAACTCACGGCGGTGCTCGACCGGGTTTCCAGCCCGACGGCATTTCGCCACGAGCGCACGCGTTTGGCGGCATACCTGGCTGCGACCTGCAAAGGTGTCACGGTGTTCCTGATCCCTGCGGAGCAACTGGGCGCGCAATGGTCGATCGCACTCGTGCAAGGGACGGAACGGCAAATCGTCACACAATTTGCCCTCGATGCCGGCAACATCCCGATTGATGCCGTTCAACTCGCCGAATACATCACGGCGCCGGATCAGGCAGCGCCGCTTCAGCAGTTGGCTGCCGGCAATCTCGACGGCTATTGGAAGTCGCGGATCGTGCGAAAGCTGCGCCTGTTGAAGGTGCCTGCCGCGCCCATCGAACCCTTCTTCAGCCGCGGCGAGTTGGAGCTTCAGGTCGAGGCCTATCTGTGGCAGGCGGCGAGCGATCACGATGGGGCGCTGCGCGCAGCGCTTGCGCGGTTGAATGATCCGGCAGCCGAGTTCCTTCCCGGGCTGTTGACGCTGTTGGACACGGACGCAAATTCGCGCGCCGTGATCATGCGCGCCCTGACGGGTGCGGTTTCGGACGAGGCCCGGCGCACCGCGCTCATCACCCTGTTCGGAACCAAGGCGCAAGTTGCCGAAAGGCTGGCTTCACCCCAATCGGACATCCGTGCGACCGCGGTCGACTATCTCGATTTCCGTGACGATCTCGTCGATGTTGCCGCGCTGGCGCAGCCAGCGCTGGTGATGCCGACCTTTTTTTCCGCAAATTTCACCAGCATGGCGTCTCATCGCGATCGCATCCGCGCTGATCTCGCATCGACGCCTGACTGGGCGGTCGGAGTCCGTTCGAAACTGATGCTTGATCTGCGCAACGACCTGTCGAGCGGCATGCGCCTGTGGATCGACCGGGAGACACGGCGGCGTACCGAAGGCCTGCCGGGCCGCCAGTGAGCGCGCGAGAGCGTAAGCCAAAGACGAAGAAGCGGGCTGACCGCGACCTTTTGGGCCGCCGTCGGTGCCTAAACCGAAGAGCAACTTCAACATGCAAGCCAGAACGTTTATCTGCCGGAACTGTGCGACGACACCGTCGCCCGCATCAAGCTGAAGCAGGCCGCCGAGCAGGACTTGCGTGAGCAGATCCGCCATCTCGCGGACAAGACCAACCTGCTCATGTGCCTGCAAACCGGGGCAAGAAAAGCCGGGCGGCTGGCTCTGGCCAAGCAGCTGGAGGGAATGTGAAGATCGAGCTTTTGAACTACCTGCGGCAACAAGACTGGACGTCCACCATGGACAAGGTCGAGATAGACCGGCTTTCCGATTTCGATGCGCGTTTCGGCGGACTTGGTATCCATGTGGGTCCGCGCACAGGTCCCAAAAAGCGTTCACAGGATGCCAGGGAGTGGTTTGTGCTCCGTCGCTTCATGGCGGCTGCCCTCCCTATAGCAATCTTCGACCTTCCGATCACAATAACAAAGGTACATCCGCCAAAGCCGGATTTTGCGATAACGCACGGTTCAGCGCATGTGCCTGCACTTATCGAAATCACTGAGGCGACCCATCCGGACGATCAGCGGGAAATGACCGAGTTCCTCAAAAGCGGTGAGGCGCTCATGCTGCTCGGCGACTTTGGCGGCCGGTTTGCGGATGGAGCGAGCCAGCCGAAGCTGGCATGGGCCTCCGACATCCATGACGCCATCGTTCGCAAGCATGACAAGTCGATTTGCCGCTTGTCGACGCCTGATCGGCACCTGCTTGTCTATCCAAACTCCAACGCGTCGCAGTTGATCTTCGACGAAGCGGACGAGCGCGAGGCCTTCGCCCATCTGAGGCAACGGATCGACGCGGACGCCGCGCAATATGCCAAGATGCTGAATGGGTGCCGAGTGCATGTGCTCGGGAAGGCGCTGGCCGGCTTCGACATGACGGGAGAATTCATTCTGACGCCACGGGCCGCTCGCTTGCCGACACAATCGCCACTATGATTCGAAGACAAGCGAGTCGAGCCAACGACCCGGGGGCCGGTCATTGTCATCACGTCAACACAGCCTCCAATTCGCGCGCTTCATGCCCGCCGACGCGTTCCTTCGGGAGCTCGGCATGCTGCGCGCTTTCCGCGGCGAGTACATGGGAAGCGGATTGTTGGAAATGCTGGAAGAATCCGGGCTCCTTCTGCCGCGCCTTCGAATCCGACTTCCCGATCCCATCGCCCGGCGATTCTGGCTCCGGTCTCATGACGAGATGCCACGTCGCATGACGCTTCCGATCGAGCCCGATGGGCCCGGCTGGGACGCAGCGGTTGCATTCGATGAGGCGTTGCACCGTTCGCAGAACTGGATTGTCTATGGTCTTGCGCCAAATCCCCTCGATGATCCGGAAGCGCGGTTCTTGCATCTCATCGAGCAGCCATCACGCGACGCGTTCGTTCTACACCGCGATCGGCGAGTTGATGTCAGCAACGATATTGAGGAAACGCTCTTCGCCGACAATTGTGACGATCACTATAGCACTTGGCAGCTTCTATTGGCCGTCGAACAGGCCGAAGCCGGCGTGGCCGTGAGGATCAATCTCGAGGACGAGCGACGTTTTGCTACCATACGCAGCGCGATGGAAGACGGCCGCCTGCCCGAGGGTGCGCGCTTTACCTACAATTTCCAGCCTGTCCATGCCGCGCGCGAATTCAGGAAGCACGAGAAAGCGTTCGATGCCGTTGTGTGGTTTGTGGAGGAGCGCGGGCGGGCTCTCAACAACCTCGTCAAGGGACAGGGCGGACGGTTTCGGTTGAGTCTGGAGCAGGGCCGACAATACGACGAGGCTACCCAAGATCTCGCCGCTGCGTCTTGCCGCCGCTTCGATGTCAACGTCGAAGCGCTGGTTGCGGTCATTCGCTATTGCGCCAAGCGCTGGTCGGATTGGGACGGCGATGGCCGTCCGCTGATCGCGGACGCCTACAAGGATTTCACGGGGGCGGCCGTGTTGTTGACGCGCAGGCGCGGCGCTCTCAGTTTCGTCGAACTGCGAGACCGGGTTGGCGTCGTTGGCGGCTGGCACAAGCCTGTCCTGGACCTGATGTGGCCCGATTGGGCAAGGCAAGAAAAGGAGCGCGTCAGTCTGACGCTGCAGGTCAATCTCGGCGTCGAAGCAAGTACCCTCAAGCAGGCAGACATTGACGCGTTCGTCGAGTTCCTCGCGAGCGAGGGGTTGGAGGCGTTCTTCTGGAGGCTGAAATCGTTCGAGGACCATGCCCTTCGCGGCAACGAGTTCGCGATCGAGGCCATGAAGAGCGACATCCAGGGCATGGCCGTTGTCGTCGAGCACGTCGCCACGGCGCTGGGCTCGAACAAGGACCAGCTTTACGAGCAGTTCAAGCAGCTTTGGCGCAATCCCGAAGTTTCGGCCATTCTCAAACGAGGCGACGTGGCGCCACTGGCCCGTCAGGCAAGCCTGGCCGACGATTGGCCGGCGCTCAAGGCCAAGATCGACGCGCTCCGTGCCGAGCCCGGCGGCGGCATCGCCGCCGATCTGGTCGTGGCCCATCGCATTCGCGGCGGCGTCCATTCACAACTGCCGGAAGACGATCACCTCGAACTGGAAGCGCTGTTTACCGGCCTGATGCGCGCGGCCCTTTTGACCTTTGTCGAGGCTCGGTCCGGGAGGCCGACGTAGGGCGGCTCTTTTGCCGCCCTCATTGAATGCTCCCCTCGGCAAATGTCGTTGTTCGCGGCGTCATGTCTTCAAAAGTCCGTCCCCAGCACGGCGCTGATGCGGTTACGAAGCTTGACGCGCAGCTCTGCGTGGTCACTCCAGAAGATGTGCGCATATTGGCGCGTGTCGAAATGAACATCGCGCGCCGACGATTGGCGGCACGTATGGAACACCGGGATGCGAAGCCCGTGCGCAAATCCGGCTTCCCAGGATGACGCATCGTAGAGCCGTCCGCGGCCCCGTCTCGCGCGCGAGCACGCTATGCGCGCGTTTGAAAAGACCCACATCCATGCGAAGCGGCTCGACGAGATCGCCGAAGATGATGTGAGGGGCCTGCACGAAGACGTTATGAATCTTGGAGGAGGGGCGATCAGCCCCATAGATCTGCCGCGGGTAACGGCGAAGAAACAGGTCGCGTATCATGCGGGCTGACTTTCAAAGCAGGTGGGCTGCGAAGCGTCGTCATCGGATCAAAGGCCAATACAGGTGATCTCCATAATTTGCTTCCGCGGCTTGGCTTCAGGTTTCGCCGCTGATGCGTCCCTCCTCGCCGAGCGGTACGATCCAGCCTCCTGCGCGGTCATACCGGGCAAATTCATCAGCATGCACGGCCGTAGCCAAGCGATTACGCACAATGTCGGGCTCTGCGTCGATGGCTGCGCGAATGAGATCGCGCTCGATCCCGACAAGGACCGGTCGGAGGTTGAGACGAGCGAGCGCTTCCTGGTCGGCGGGTGTAACATCGGCGTCGGTGACTGGTCCCGCGCGGGTAACGATGCCGCCGACAAGCCCTCCAAAGGCGCTTACCTTCTCCACGTCCCTTATCGGCGCGGCATCGAGCAGCGCTCGCGCGTGTACGAGATCGTCCTGGAGCCTTCGGGCAAATGGTTGATACGTGAGACGACGGAGGGCGCCCGCCAATTCGGCATGACCGAGTGGCTTGATCAAGTTGGCGATATGCAGCCGAAGAAGGCCGATGAAGAGCGCGTTCTTCTCTTCGGGAGCGATGGGCTCGCCTTCATCGACGGGATCGCGGACCGAGAGATGGACATCGGCTGGACCAGCGACAGCCATTCCCCAGCGCGTTGTGATCGCGATGCGCTTCACCGTGACTTTGCGGCCTTGGGCGGTGACGTCGATCCGCCCAGCCTGCGTCCACGCTCGATCCAGCGCCTTCGCGGGTCCTCCGACATCATGGCAGCCTTTTGCCTCGGCCACCGTTAGGGAGGAAAGGTCAGAGGCGCAGGCGATCCAATCGGGCAGGTCGCCGCGAAACAGGCGCTTGACCCTGACCTGTCTGCGGCGGTCCAAGTCGATGGTTCGGCTGCCGAGATGTGCAAAGATCGAAAGATTGAGGTGTTGTTCGAGATAGGCGCGGGCGACGAAGCGTCCAAACAGACCCGAGAGCGCGACCTTGACTTCGCGCGCCTGTCCTAGGGGCTCCTTGAAGACGAAAGGCGTTCCCGCGCCGGTCGGCGCCAGCAGCGCGTCGAGGATGGACCACGCGCCATAGGCGGCGCCGGGTGTCTGTAGCACTTCCCGAATGCCGGCATCCTCGATATCGGATATTTCAAGATCGACGGTCGGGCCGGCCACGGGGCTCGCGGCTGCAGGGTCGAAGCTATGAAGAAATGTTCGTGTCAAAGCGCCAGCGCTCGTTTGAGATCGTCGTGCTCGAACGCGCTGGCCATGCGGTTGATTTCGGCCGCGCGGGCGCCGACGGCTTTGGCTGTGTCGCGCCAGGTCGCGGTCGCTGTCGCGACGTCCTTGATGATCGTGCGGGCCTGCGGCAGCGTAAGTCCAAAATATTCCGACGCGGCTTCGAGCAGATCGAGCGAGCAGGTGCCTTCATCGAGGTCGATGTTCGTCGTCAGCACCCGCGCCTTCACATCGGCGGGGACGGGATTGAGGTCGTAAGCCGGCGAGAGCGACCATCCCGTCTTTCCCATCCACAGGAAACCATGGTTGCGCAGATGATCATCGACATTGGAGATCAGCACGTTGAAGACGACACGCCGGTAGAGGGCGTGGGCATCCGTCTTCCCTTGCGCACCATGTTGCGCGAGAGCGTCGACAATCTCGGGATAGCTTCCGCGCTCGCCGTCTTTGGCGCCCATCATCGCCATGGCGGAGAGGAACGGGATGCGGACGGCGTCATTGCGATCGAAACGGCGTGACAGCATGACGGCCTTGCCGGCCACCTCGATCAGTTCGTGTTGCGGAGTGGCGATGCCGGCCTTGCCGGCGAGCCGCAGCGCAATCTCCTCCCAGGTCTCCGTGCTGTAGTCGTCGGTCTCCTTCGGAAACTTGGCGATCGAGAGATTGCCGTGCTGATCGACGACCGAGGCCTTCGGCCGGGCGCCGCCGAGGGAGGAGCCGGGCGCGAAGATGAGCTGGAGATCTTCGTCCGTTTCCTCGTCGCGGAGAATGCGCTCGGTGATCTGGAGCAGTCGGCCGAGTTCGATCAGGGCGGGCACACCAGCGTGGATCGGCGCCTGAAAGGTTTCGTCGCCGACCCAGCGGAAACGGAGTGCGCCAAGTCGCGTTTCGTCGGCAACGCCGAGCAGATAGTCACTTTCTGCAAGCGCGCGAACCGCGCGGCCCTCGCGGTCGGCGAGGCGGCGTTCGGCGCGCTGCATGAGACGGCGGCCCCAAGTGTCAGGCGCGGAGTCGCCGATGGAGCCGAACGTGGGCAGTCCGGCAGGAGGAGCAAAGGCGCCACGCGTCAGGGCGAGGGCGGGTTCCAGTGAGAACCGGTCCGGATCATCAAGCCACGC
Organism: Bradyrhizobium sp. 31Argb; assembly: GCF_043638955.1. NCBI lineage: Bacteria > Pseudomonadati > Pseudomonadota > Alphaproteobacteria > Hyphomicrobiales > Nitrobacteraceae > Bradyrhizobium > Bradyrhizobium sp. 31Argb. Next base: position 9,578 of record NZ_JBEGDB010000205.1, read on the forward strand.
GCCATCGTATTCGAAGAGGATGGTCTCTGAGCCTCGGATGCGATTGCTCCTTGCCAGTCCGATGCGGCGAGTGCGGCCGCCGAGATCGATATGCACCTCGAAGTCAGCCATCGCGTGAGGCTCCGGTCTTGCGCTTGAGATGGATATGCTTTGGCAGCTCGGCGCTGGCGAGCGCCTGGCCGACGGTGTCGTTGCTAATGTCCGCGACCTTGATCAGGCCGTCGAGCAGGCCGAGCGCCTGAAGAACGCCGGCATAGATGCCGATACTGACGTTGGTGTCGCCGGCCTCGACTCTTTGCAGCGTCGAGCGGGACGTGAAGGCGCGCTCGGCGACGACCGCCATCGGCAGCCGACGGCGCCGCCGGGCATCTTGGATGTCGGCGCCGAGCTTGCGCAGGGCCCGTCGAACGGCAGCGGGAGGATTGTGTGGGGTCGGCATTTGACACCTTCACGCTACAGATTTGCCGAATATGTAGCACGAAGCTTACAAATATCCTAGTCCGTCAGAATCGGTATTTTCGTAGTGGAACCGCGAGGCGTTCGCCAAAGCGTATATATAGGCCAACGAGGAGGCCTGTTGGTTGAGAACTGTCAGAAGACCGGCGCAGTCTCCGAAGGTCGGTATTCGCATCTCGTGACCGAGGGTTGAGGTGAGCCCATTACCTATGGGCGCGAGCTGTTCGCGCTCCCTCATCCGACCTCCCGCTCGGTGACGATGCTATCTTCCAGCAGCGGAAGGTCGAGGCTCGGAATTTCAGGCATGGCCTTGCCCGCGATGGCCTGAAGGTCTCCGACCATTCCAACCGTGGAGTCGATAACCGCCAGTATCTGCGTCTCCCGCTTGGCCCACTGGCGGCCCATGAACTTTCGTTCTTTGTCGAGATCGTCGCGCATGTCATTGAACTTCTCGACCACAGCCTCCACGCGCTGCCTGAATTTGGTTCCGGTCAGGTAGTTGTAGACCTGCTCCATCTTCGTTTGCTGTCCCTGCTGGACGAGCCGCGAGCTGCTCACGTCAATCAGACCTTGGCGCAGCGCCACGGCAACTGGCAGTGCGCAGCGCGGATGAGCCACCCACACGCCGTCAACCAGGTCGAACTGCTCGATATGCTTGGGCAGGGCATGCGAAATGATGAGCGCAATGTCGGCGCCGGAGCGGCGCTGGTCATCGCGCAGTTTGGCAAGCCAGCCATCGCTCCAGGCTTTCGTACGCTTGGTCTCCCAAAGGATCGTGCCGGCGGGCTGGCCAAGCTGGCCATTCACCTGCTGGACAACGTCGGCCCCAAGCTCACCCTTGCCGACCGGTTCGATGGTGTCCGTCGGAAAACGTCCGCGCAGAAGTTCCTCCAACTCAAGTTCGAGGACCTCCCCCTGCGACTGCTGTGATCCTTGCTCGGCCTTGCGTTTCAGCTCCTCGATGGTCCGCGTCATCGACTCGATGGTCTGATCTTTTTCCGCGACCCGCAGCCGCGCGGCTTCATCGGCTTCTTGCCGGGCCTTGGCATGGATTTGCTCGACGGAGGCCTGCACGCGCTTTTCGACCGTGAGGTCTAGCCCGCGCTTCTCGTCATCGAGCGCCCGCTGCTTGCGCATCACTTCGGCGTGGGCCTGTTGCGCTTCGGCCAGCTTGGCATTGTTGGCATCGAGCATCTGGCGAAGCTCAGCGTTCTCGCTGGCCTTTGTCGCAAGCTCAGCTGCGGCCGCCTCGCGCGCCTTCTTTGACTCGATGGCGACCAACTGGCTCCGCTCTGCCGCGAGGCGTTGCTTGACCTGGTCATCGAGTGTCTCGCGCTCCTTCTGCAGCTGCTCGCGCTGCTGGCGCAGTTCATCAGACTTGCGCGCGACCTCCGCGTCCTTGCTGGCAAGCTGCTCCTGAAAACGCTGGCGGGTCTCCGCCAGGAGGGGGGCGGCGAGGGATTCCGTAAGCCGGATCTCATGGTTGCAATTGGGGCAGTGAAGGATGGGTTCATGCGCGGCCCCAGCCACGGTTGCCTTGAATGTCATGAACCCTCCCGTTCCGTCGCCTTAAGCCGGAATAAACGTGATCCGGCCAGCCTCTCCACGCTTTCTGTGCGGCTTTACCGTTATTTCGACATCCTGATCGAACGCTGTCAGCATTCGCATCAGCTTTTCCACCGAAACCAGCTTGAAATGGCCCCGGAGCAGCTTGGACAGGTCCGGTTGCTTCATCTCGACCAGCTTGGCGGCATCGGTCTGCGTACTCTCCCGCTCTTCCATCAGCCGTTTCAACTGAACGACTAGGGCAGCCTTGAGCTGGTGCTCCTCGGCGTTTGGCAGGCCGAGGTCAGCGAAAATGTTGCCGGTGCCCCGGCTATGGGCAGGCAGCTTTTTCTTCGTGCTCATCATCGGTCTCCCTTTGTTGCCTGATGGATCGCTTCGGCGTCCCGCAGACGCTGGCGCACCAGGTCAATGTGCCGCTGCGGTGTCGCAATGCCGCTGGTGGACTTTTTCTGAAACGCGTGCAGGACGTACAGGACGCCCTCCAGCCGCGTTGTGTAGACGGTTCGATAGGTATCGCCGTCAAAGTTGTCGCGAATCTCCAGAACCCCGCTTAAGCCTTTAAGGGGCTTGGCGTTGCGCGGGTGTTCACCGAGCTGCGCTTCGAACAGTGACTGGCCGATCTCGCTTCGGACAGCCGCGGGAAAAGCCCGCAGGTCCTTCTTGCTCGAACCCACGAAAACCGTGGGCTTGACCGTGCGCAGTAGATCATTCACGGGATTATAGTAATATACCTATAGGTCGCTGTCAACGATACAACGAAGGTGAGGGGACAGGGCGCTTGACAACAGAAACGAGCCACCCTCCATTGCCACAATCAATGATTTTGCATTGCCCTTCATACAATTTTTCCTGGAGCCCCATGGCCGGCGACGACGATCTGTTTGACTGGTGCGCTGCACGCCCGCTCTGGCAACAGGAAGCCATCCGTCTCCTGAGCGCAAGACCGTCGCTGGACGCCGATGAACTCAACCAGCTTGAGCAGGCCGTTCGAGCCGCAGCTGGGCTTTCCAATGAAAAGCCGCCAGCGTGGCCCGCATTGACCAAGACCCACCTGAAGGCGGGTAACCGGTTCGCGCCGGTCACTGTTCTGGGCTCCATTGGTCCGCTACGCAACATCGACCGGTTGGCCGCCGAGCAACCGCCGCTGAAGTTCGCGATCAACGGCGTGACGCTCATTTACGGGCCCAACGGTTCGGGCAAGAGCGGCTATTGCCGCATTGCCAAGAAAATCTGCCATTGCTTGCATGACGTGACGTTGCGGGGCAATGTATTCGAGCCGGAATCGTCCGATCCCCGTGAGGTGACCCTGACCTTCCGCGTCGATGGCGATAAAAAGCGCACCGTGGTTTGGGATGATCGTAGCGCGCCGCCGCCGGAACTCGGCAGAATCTCCGTCTTCGACAGCGATGCCGCCGGCCTGTATGTCGACGCCGAGCGCAATATCGAGTTTCTGCCGTTCGAACTGGCCCTGCTGACCAATCTCGCTGAGGTGCTGCGCACCCTGGACAGCCGCTTCAAGGCCGAAGAAGCGCGCCTGACCAAGGCGCACCAGGCGCCCCTGCCGCTCGGATATGACAAGCGCACCAAAATCGCGGCGCTGTTGGCGAACCTGAAGCCGGATCAGCATCTGCCCAGCGAAGAGGCCATGCGGGCTTTGGCGACCTGGAGTGACAAGGACGAGGCCGACCTTCAGACGATCAAGCAAGAGCTCGGCCGTGACCCGGTCCTCCTGACGCGGGTGAAGGAGGCCAGCAAGTCGGCGGTTCAAGAGTTGGTAACCAATGCCGATGCGATCTTCGATGCGATCGGCAACGCGGGCCTGGCGAGACTGAAGCAGGCTCAGCAAAAGGCGTCGTCGACACGCGAGGCCGCCAAGGCCGCCGCTGCCGCCCTGGCGGCAGAATCAGCTGTTCCGCAGTTGGGTAGTGACACCTGGCGTCAGATGCTGATGTACGCGCGCGATTTCGCGGCCGAAGCATACCCGGCCGCCGAACCGCCGCAGCTGGCGACGGCCGGCACCTGCGTCCTCTGCCATCAGCCGCTCGACGGCCCGGCCCAGGCACGCTTGGCCGCGTTTGACGAGTATGTCCAGGGCCGGGCCAACGCGGATGCCGAGACCGCGAAGAACGAGTTCGCGGAAGTCGCCAAAGCGATCCTCGATCTGAAGATCTCCGGCGGTCAGGACATCAAGGACAGGCTCGTCAATTTCGTTGAGGGCTCGAAGCCGCGTCAGGCCCTGGCCGACAGGATGGAGCGGTTTTATGCGGCCAGCCAGGAGCGTCACACCCTGGTCTGTGCAGCCGTCAGGGCCGTCGACTACGCGCGTCTTGACGGTCTCGCCGATCTCGACCGGTCAGCGATTGACGAACTGCTGGGCGAAGGGGCTGTCCTCGTCAAGGAAATCGAGGCATTGAAGCCTTCGGCAGATGACACCTCCGGGCGCCAGCGGCGCCAGCAGGAGCTGGATGAACTGGAGGCGCGGAAGAAGTTCTCCGCCGACATCGAGACGTTCGTGGCCCGGCGCAACTCGCTTGACTTGCTCGTCAAGACCAAGGCGTGCGCGGCGGCCTGTGCCGTCGCCAGCGTCACGTCCCACATCACGCGCATCAGGCGCAAGGTTCTGACCACGTCGCTGCAAACCAGCCTTCAGGACGAGATCGTTGCGCTTGATCTGCAGCATCTGCCGCTCAAGCTCGCCGACCGTGGCGAGGTGGGCAAGAGCAAGGTTCATATCGGGCTAGGCCGTGTGGACTCTTGGGATTCTCAAATCAGATTGAACGTGATTCAAGGCTTTCTTTTAGGAGGAAGCCT
>NZ_JBEGDB010000206.1:0-14409 GCF_043638955.1 Bradyrhizobium sp. 31Argb
GTCCTCCTTGCCGACCAGTTGACCTGTTACCCATGTCGCCGGTCTATTCTGTTACCCATGTAGCCGGTCAGGACCGCGCCACCTTCTCCCACAAGGGGAGAAGGGACCTCACGCGTAATGCTTCAGCCGTTTTCCCGGCAACAAGTCGTAAGCCGACTTCCAACCCGGGAGCGCCGCGATGCGGCCGAGCCACGCATGAATGGCCGGATGGCTCTTGGCGAACTCATAGCCGGTCTCATCGCTCGGATAATGCAGATAGGCCATCATCGAGAAATCGGTCACCGTCGGCCGCTCGCCGATCACGAAGGCTTTGTCCTGCAGATGCCGATTGAGGATGCCGAGATAGTCATCGATCCGGCCGCGCAGAAACTTCAGCACGTCCGGATTGGATGACGGCATGAAGGTGCGTTGGAAGCGGTAGGTCGCCATGTAGCCGGTAAGCTTGTGATTGTCCCAGAACAGCCAGCGCAGCAGCTCGAACTGCTCCTGCGCATTGCCGGCGCCGAACCGGCCATATTGCTCGGCGAGCTTCAACAGGATCGGCGCCGTCTGGGTCAGGCGCACGCCGTCCTCCTCCAGCACCGGAATCTCGCCCATCGGGTTGACGTTGGCGCGCCATTCCGCGGTCCGCGTCACACCGCCGCCGAAATCGGTCCACACGCCCTCGAACGTCTCGCCGCACAACGTCAGCATGAGCGCGAGCTTGTAGCTGTTCCCCGACTCCGGGAAGTAGTGTAGCCGGTAGGTAGGCATAGGGCGCTCCTGTTCGTCGGTCCGACTTGCCAGTGCAAGTTACGATACGTACAATTCGAAAAACAGAACATTTGTTCTGTATACTGCGCAATGCAGCAATGCAACGGGAGTCAAATTGGCGAAGCAGGCCGACCAGGAGATAACCGCGCGCGAGCGTCCGCTGATGGAAGCGACCCTTCGCATCGTCGGCCGTTCCGGGATCGATCGCGTGACCCATCGCGCAGTCGCGGCCGAAGCCGGCATGTCGCTCGGCGCCGTAACACATCATTTTGCCACACGCGATATCCTGGTCGACGCTGCGCTGCGTTTCGCATTGACGCGAGAGGTTGGACGGCTGCAGGCGCTATCGCTCAGCCTGCAAAGCAAGGCGTTCGATGTCGAAGCCTGGATCGAGGAACTCGTCGGCTGGTATGGCCAGGAACTCAAGACCCAACCCGACATTCACATTGCCTGTTACGAGGTGTTCCTGGCCGCCGCGCGCAGCGAGCGCTACCGGTCCATCGTGGCCGAATGGTTCGACACCTGGCGGCAGAGCTCCGAGCTCGCGCTGCGCGCAGCCGGCTCGACGAGCCCACGCGCGCATGCTGAGCTGTTCGTTGCCACGCTGATCGGAATCCTGTTGCAGCAACTCGCCATCCCGCGCCGCAGCTTCCGGCAGGAGACCAGGGCGGCGCTGCTGGAACTGGTCGAGGGGTTGATTGGGAAGAAGTGAGCCTACGAGCTTACTTCGCGACGACGGCGCCAATCGTTGCGCCCTCTCCCCTTGTGGGAGAGGGCAGCTCAGCCATTGGCCACAAGTTCGTTTGGGTGAGGGGTTCTCTCCACGCGCTCAGGTGCCTGCGGAGACAACCACTCATCCGGCGCTTCGCGCCACCTTCTCCCACAAGGGGAGAAGGAAGGGTCGGCGATCACGCCACCGCGCCGCTTGCGCGCAGCTTGCTGATCGCGGCCTCGTCATAGCCCGCCTGCCGCAGGATCTCGTCGGAGTGCTCGCCGACTTCCGGCGGCTTGCGCGGCTGCGCCTTTTTCTCTCCATCGATGAAGATCGGGCTGTTGACGGTCAGCATGGTGTCGTTCTCGAACCGCACCAGCACCTCGTTCTCGATCATCTGCTTGTCATCAGGGATGTCGTCGAGGATGCCGACCACGCCGAACACGAGGCCATTGCCGTCGAGGATCTTGCGCCACTCGGCGAGGTCTCTGGTTACGAAGATTTCGTCGAGGATCTTGATCAGTTCCACCGAGCGCGCATGGCGGCCGGCTTGGTGGCGAAACGCTCGTCGGTGACGAGGTCCTCGCGGCCGAGGCAGCGCGCCAGCGTCGGCCATTGCCGCTCCTCGTTGAGCAGCGACAGGATGATCCAGCGGCCGTCCTTGCACTTGTAGTGGTTGGTCACCGCGTTCAGCGCCTCTTCGCGCGGCTTGCGCTTGGAGAATTTCGCGCCGCAAAGCTTTGCCTGTGCCAGCACGCTGTTGGCCCAGACGCCATTCGCCATCAGGTTGGTCGAGACATGCGAGCCCTTGCCGGTGCGCTCGCGCTTGAACAGCGCGGTGACGATCGCGCCGTAGAACGCCATCGCGCAGGGGTGGTCGCCCATGCCGGCGACGGAGCGCGCCGGCGTGGTGTCCTCATCGGCGCGCACCAGGTCCATCAGGCCGGAGCGAGCCCAATAGGCGTTGCTGTCGAAGCCCGGCTTGTTGGCTTCCTCGCCCTTTTCGCCATAGCCGGTGAAGGAGGCGTAGATCAGGCGGTCGTTGAGGTGGGCGAGGTGGTCATGGGTGATGCCGAGCTTGGCGCGCACCTGCGGCGGCATGTTGGTGATGAAGACGTCGGCCTCGGCGACGAGCTTGTACAGCACCGCCTGCGCCTCCGGCTTGGTGAGGTCGAGCGCCAGGCTCTTCTTGTTGCGCGCCTCCAGGAGCCAGGCGAAATTGTGCTCGGTATGGGGATAGCCGGGCAGGTTCGGCAGGTTGCGGTAGGGATCGCCGGCCCCGGGTGGCTCGATCTTGATCACATCGGCCCCGAAGTCGGACAGCACGGTCGCGGCCGCCGGCGCCGCAATGAAGCTCGCGCAGTCCAGAACCTTCAAGCCTTCAAAGATACCTTTTTCCATCGTGCCGTCGCTCCCGTGACGTTTGTTGCTGTTGTTCGTGAGGCGGAATTACCGCTGCCGATGATCCCGAGGAAGCGACATTTGACCCATGTAGGGTGGGGGATGCAACGGGTTCGCGACGACCGCGGTGCCGTAGGGTGGGCAAAGCGTTAGCGTGCCCACCCTTGGTCGGCACGCTGCGCTTTGCCCACACTACGAAACTGGCTACTCCCCGCCCGCGAGCAGCGCCGCATTGCCACCGGCGGCGGCCGTGTTGACGGTCACTGTCTGCTCGGTCGCAAACCGCGCCAAATAATGCGGGCCGCCCGCCTTGGGACCGGTGCCGGAGAGGCCGCAACCGCCGAACGGCTGCACGCCGACGACGGCGCCGATCATGTTGCGGTTGACGTAGATGTTACCGACCGAAAGGCGCTCGACGATATCCTCGACGGCGTCGTCGATGCGCGAGTGGATGCCGAGCGTCAGTCCGTAGCCCGTCGCCTCGATCGCGCGCAGCACGTCACCAAGATTTTCCGCGCGGTAGCGCACCACGTGCAGGATCGGGCCGAACACCTCCTCGGTGAGCTGGCTTGCGCTCGCCAGTTCGAAGATGTGCGGCGCGACGAAATTGCCCTCCGGCGCAGTGCCGGCGAAATGCACGCGCGCCTCCCGCTTCATCCGTGCGATGTGCGCATCGAGCCGCTGTTTTGCTTCCGCATCGATCACCGGTCCGACGTGGGTTGAGGGACCGGTGGGATCGCCGAGTCTCAATTCGCGCGCGGCGCCGGCGATCATCTCGATCGTGCGGTCGGCGACGTCGTCCTGGACGAATAGCAGCCGCAGCGCCGAACAGCGCTGTCCGGCGGAGCGGAACGCCGAGGTCACGACGTCGTCGGCAACCTGCTCGGGGAGCGCGGTGGCATCGACGATCATCGCATTGATGCCGCCGGTCTCCGCGATCAGCGGCACGATCGGGCCATCCTTGGCGGCCAGCGTGCGGTTGATCGAACGCGCGACTTCGGTCGAGCCGGTGAAGACGACGCCCGCGATGTCCGGATGCGCCACCAGTGCCGCGCCGATCCGGCCGTCGCCCTGCACGAGCTGCAGGGCAGAAGCGGGCACGCCCGCCTCGTGCAGTAGCGCTACCGCCTCAGACGCGATCAACGGCGTCTGCTCGGCCGGCTTTGCCACCACCGAATTGCCCGCAATCAATGCGGCCGTCACCTGCCCTAGGAAGATCGCCAATGGAAAATTCCACGGCGAGATCGCGACGAAGACGCCGCGGCCGCGCAAGACGAGCACGTTGCTCTCACCGGTCGGTCCCGGCATCGCCTCGCCGTCGCCGAACAGCTTGCGACCCTGCGCGGCGTAGTAGCGGCAGAAATCGGTAGCCTCCCGCACCTCGGAGAGCGCGTCATCCAGCGTCTTGCCGCCTTCGCGCTGCAGCAGCGCGATGAAATGCGCGGCGCGTTGCTGCAGGAGCTCCGCGGCGCGTTCGAGGATTTTCGCGCGCGTCTCGGCCGGCGTCCGGCTCCAGCGGGCAAAACCGCGGCGCGCCGCGGCGACCGCAGCATTCGCTTTTTCCGCAGTCGATTCGACGATACGTCCAGCCGGCACTGTTTCGGTGCCGATCGCCGATAACAGGCGATTCAGTGCGGCGCGTTCGCCGAACTCGATGCCGCGCGAATTCTGCCGCTCCGGCCGATAGAGATCCTGCGGCAGCGGGATGTTCGGATGCCGCGCATGCTCTGCCGTGCCGATGATGTCGGCCGGCCGGCGCAGCAATGTCTTTACGGGCACCGCCTCATCGGCCGCGAGCGCGACGAAGGACGAATTGGCGCCGTTCTCGAGCAAGCGCCGCACCAGATAGGCGAGCAGGTCGCGATGGCTGCCGACCGGCGCATAGGTGCGGAAGGCGATGTCGGGACGGTCCATGGCAAGCTGCGCATAAAGCGCTTCGCCCATGCCATGCAGGCGCTGGAATTCGAAGCTGCTGCCGTCGCCGGCGAGCTCCAGAATGGTCGCGACGGTGAGCGCGTTGTGGGTCGCGAATTGCGGAAACAGACGCGGCCGCAACGCCAACAGCTTCCTTGCGCAGGCGATGTAGTTCAAATCGGTCAACGTCTTGCGGGTGAACACCGGATAGTCGTCGAGCCCGCGCTCCTGCGCGCGCTTGATCTCGGTGTCCCAATAGGCGCCCTTGACCAGCCGCACCATCATCCGGCGGTTCGCGCTTCGCGCGAGCTGGTCGACATAGTCGATCACCTCACCGGCGCGCTTTTGATAGGCCTGAATCGCGAGGCCGAAGCCGTCCCAGCCGGCAAGCGCATCGTCGGCAAACGCCGCGGCGATCACGTCGAGCGACAATTCCAGCCGGTCGGCTTCCTCGGCATCGACGGTGAAGTTCAGGTTGAAGGCCTTGGCCTGCCGCGCAAGTTCGACCAGCCGCGGCACCAGCTCGCGCATCACGCGACCGTGGCTCACCGCCTCGAAGCGCGGATGCAGGGCAGAGAGTTTGACGGAAATGCCGGGCCGGTCGGGCAGGGGACGGTTGTCCGCCGCGCGCCCGATCGCCTCGATCGCGCGCGCATACGAGTTGAAGTAGCGTTCGGCATCCTCGGCGGTGCGCGCACCTTCGCCGAGCATGTCGAAGGAATAGCGCGGCCTCTCAGCCGACTGCGAATTCGCCCGCGACAGCGCTGCCTCGATGGTCTCGCCGAGCACGAAGTGGCTGCCCATCAGCCGCATCGCCTGACGCGTGGCGGCGCGCACCGCCGGCGCGCCGAGCCGTTTTGTCAGTCGTCCGATCGTGCCCTGCGGGGTCTCGCCGGGCTGGATCACGCGCGCGGACATGCCGAGCGCCCAGGCCGAGGCATTGACCAGGAACGCGCTCGATTTGGTCTCGTGACGGACGAAATCGCCCTGAGCCAGCTTGTCCTCGATGAACAGGTCGGCGGTGCGCGCATCGGGCACGCGCAGCAGGGCTTCCGCCAGCACCATCAGCGCCAGGCCCTCCTTCGTTGAGAGCGCGAATTCGCGCAGCATGTCCTCGATGCCGCCCAGCGGATCGTCATTGGTGCGGATCGCCTCGATCAGCCGCGTCGCGGTGGCGTCGATCCGTGCTTCCTGCTCCGCGCCAAGCCGCGCATCCAACAGCAGCCGCGCCGCGATCGCGCCATCGTCCGGCGCATAGGCCGCGCTGAAAGGTGGAAGAGAAGCGTATTCGACCGGCATGGCGTTTTCCTCAGACCCACCAAGACGTTACTTCCATCCGAACCGTATTTCGATAGACAAATTCGTACATATGGCTTAGAAAATCAGGAAATATAGGCGTATGGCCGATATATGCCGGAACTTGATAAAATAGACCGCAAAATCCTCGAAATTCTGCAGGACGACGGCCGAATCGCCAATGTCGAGCTGGCAGAGCGCATTGGCCTGTCCCCGACCTCGGTCGGCGAGCGGCTGAAACGGCTGCAGCGCGAGGGATTTGTCGAGGGGTTCGGTGCCCGCCTCAATCCGCACCGGCTCGGCCTCGGGCTGCTCGTGTTCGTCGAGGTGATGCTCGACAAGACCACGCCTGATGTCTTCGAAAAGTTCGCCCACGCCGTGCGGGCCGCGCCGGAAGTCCTGGAGTGCCACATGGTGGCCGGCGGCTTCGATTATCTGGTCAAGGCGCGCGTCGCCGACATGACCGCCTATCGCCGCTTCCTCGGCGAGAGCCTGCTCGCGCTCCCCGGCGTGAAGGAGACGCGCACTTACGCCGTGATGGAAGAGGTCAAGCGCGACGCGCCGCTGCCGGTCTCCTAGGGGCCTCCGTGTTGAAAGTCGCAATCGCGGACTGATATTGTCTGATCTGGTCAATCGCATTCGGATCGATCGTCACCCGCCATGCCGTTCTATCGTCACGAGGAAAACGACCTCGACTCCGCGGATGGCGTCGGTTTCTCTCCGGAGGACGTGCCACGGGCCGCCGCCGTTTTCGGCGGCTACATGGTCACGAAGGGCATGGAGCTCGCCATGCACGAGCATCGGAAGGCCCAGCTTGTCCTGACCTTGCGGGGCGTCGTTAGGTGCGAAGCCGACCAAGGTGTCTGGATCGTGCCGCCGCGCTGTGCGGTGTGGATTCCCGGCAATCTTCCCCACAGCGTGTCCCTCGCCGGAAATGTCGAGGTATATTGCCTGTTCGTCGAACCGGATGCGGCGCCGGCGCTGCCCAGGCGATGCTGCACGCTGTCGATCTCGCCGTTGCTGGAGCGTTTGCTGCTGCACGTTGCCCAGATGCCGGTCCTGTACGATGTCGATGGCGCCGACGGCCGGATCGCCACTGTGCTGCTCGACCAACTGTCGCTGGCGCCCGTCGACCCTTCCGACCGCGCGACGATCGACGACTGGGGCCGGCGCATGGCCATCGCCCAGCGGACCTTGACCCGCGCCCTGAAACGCGAGACCGGCATGAGCTTCGGCCGCTGGCGCCGGCAGCTCCACATCCTCATTGCGCTGCAGCGTCTCGCCGAAGGGGCGTCAGTCCAGACCGTGGCGCTCGATCTCGGCTATGAGGGCGCGAGCGCCTTCGTCACCATGTTCCGCAAGGCCCTTGGCAAGCCGCCCGCCCGATATCTGGCGGACCGCCGCATTGCCGCGTGATCTCTGTCCGGCTTCGGACAAATCCCCACGCTGGTGTTGACCAAAAATCGCAATATTTTGTCCCGTTTGCGGAATGCGGTCAGGTCGGCAATTTCCTATCCTGGCTCTGACGCTAACACGCTGGCGCGCCGGCGGGCGCATTCCAGAGCATGATCCGGAAAAGTGGAAACCGGTTTTCCCTCGCGACAAACGCGAAGCGTTTGCGCGGAGATCATGCTCAAACAAAGAGAGAAGAGCCCGGAACATGGATTCACTCAGCAGCGGCCCGGTCGCGGAGGTTCTCCAACGTCTTCATCAGGAAGCGGAAGCCGCCGACGCGCCTCTGATGCAGGCTTACATGAGCGAGACGACCAATGGCGAGGCGATCAGCCAGTTCATCGAAGCTGAGACCAAAGATTTGGCGGGACTCTATCACGGTCTCGCTGGGAATTTCCTGAATGTCTCCCCGGAATTCGGGCGGTTTCTCTACATGTGCGCCCGTAGCTGCAAGGCCAAGCGCATCGTGGAGTTCGGCTCTTCAATGGGGGTTTCCGCCATCTACATGGCTGCAGCGTTGCGCGACATGGCCGGCGGCCGCCTGATCGGGACCGATCTCGAGCCCAGCAAGGTCGCGCGGGCGCAGGCGAACGTCGCCGGCGCCGGGCTGGCCGATCTGGTCGAGTTTCGGGTTGGCGACGCGCGGGAAACCCTCAAACCCGGCGTCGGCGGCGACATCGACATGCTGATGCTCGACGGCGCCTTCACCCTCTATCTTCCCATTCTCAAGCTGCTGGAGCCCTACCTGAAGCCCGGCGCGATGATCATCGGCGAGAACGCGTTCGAGGAAGGCTCCGGCTATATCGACTACGTGCGCGATCCGCAGAACGGCTATCTCTCACTGCCGCTGTCGTTCGATCCGGGGCGCGGCAACGAAGTCACCGTCAAGACGAAGTGATCCGCGCGGCAGCGACGTCGAAATTTCGGTGCAAGGAGCCAACCTTTGACCCAACCCGCCCACGGGCCGGAAAATTCTGCGCCGCCGCTCGCCCCGCCGGGTCGAGTCACGCGGATGTTGCTGCGATGGCTGATGCGTCCTGCGCGCGTTGCCGCAGTCGAGACGCTCTCGCCGCACTTTCGGCTGGTCGACCTCGAAAGCGAAGCGCTCAGGAACGTCGCCTGGACGGCTGGCCAAAAGGTCCAGGTCTCGATGGGCTCGGGCCTTAGCGCGCGGACCTACACGCCGATATCGTGGGACGCCGACAGCGGCAGGACACGAATGCTCACCTTCGCGCATGGCGACGGTCCCGGCAGCCGATGGGCAAGCGGCCTGCGCGAAGGCGACATCTGCCAGTTCTTCGGTCCGCGCCGCTCGCTCGATCTATCCGGCCTTGAATCGCCGGTGGTCCTGTTCGGCGATGAAACCTCGTTCGGCCTGGCGGCGGCACTCCGCGACAGCCCGCAGGCTGACGCTGCAATCCATGTGTTCGAGGCCTCGGATGTCGCGGAGTCGCGGCCGGTGCTGGAGGCGATCGGCCTCGGCCAAGCAACGTTGATGGAGCGCACCGCCGACGACGCCCATCTTGCCGCGGCCGAAACTGAGGTGTTGCGCCTTGCCGCAAGCGGCGCGCATTTCATTCTTACAGGCAAGGCATCGTCGATCCAGCGCGTAAGCCGGGCCTTGAAAGCAGCCGGCGTCGCATCATCGCGGGTGAAGACCAAGGCCTATTGGGCGCAGGGCAAGATCGGGTTGGACTAAAGCATGATCCGGAAAAGTGGGGGGCGGTTTCCCTCGCGACAAACGCGAAGCGTTTGCGCGGAGATCATGTTCAAATTGACATGCTAAAATTTGGAAGGTCTGCCACGCGCGATGTGATCCACAGGCTCTTATCCGGCATATTGGCAGGATCGAGAGGCCACGCTAATCCTCAAACCCCTCCTGGAGCTCTGGTCCTGATGGAATCAGAACCCAAGCTCTGGATTCTTGTTTTGTTGCGTTTTCTTCAAGCGAACCGGTATCCACTTCGCTCGAAAACGCTTCTGGGGTGCAGGTTTCATGAGCGACACCGATCGATCGATGCAGCACGGCCCACGCTCAACTATCCGCCCTCGGCGAACGCGATGACGGTCTGCTACGGCTTCGTCTGCCGCCGCCGCGAGATCCTGGATTTCAGCGCCGCCGACCGCGCCGCGCTGACGCAGATCATGAATGCGGGCCGCGCCTCCGCGGCCGCCGAGCGTGCTGCGGTGCAAAAAGCGGTGATGTGGTTCGACCGTCGCATGGGTCCGATCATCGGCACCGAGAAGCGGGTAGCGAAAGCCGATTTCCGCTATTTCGACGACAAGCACAATTACGATTGCTGGGACACCACCCGCAACACCACGAGCCTGCTCTTGGTACTGCAGCAATGGAATCTGCTGAAGCACCACGTCGTTGGCGATCCGCATTACCGCGGCAACACGCTGGTGCTGCAGACGCCGCACAATACAGCGGTGCTGGTCGAGCGCGCCACCAAGGTGGAATGGGCCGTCGATCTGTGGCCACGCGGCTATCTGCAGCCGCCGGATGTCATGCCCGTCGCCAAATGGGTGACGGAGGACTGAAAGTGGCCGACGCGCGGATGCGCGCGCTCAGCTCCTTGTGAACGTTTCCCTCTGTTGCAATTTGTTTGGGCGTCACTCCCGGACGCATCCCCGAGAGTGCGGCCTTCGTCGATGATGCTAGACCTTCAAATTCTCCGCCGATGTCCGGCCGCGGTTGGCGATCTCGTCGTACTCGACCGACTGCCCTTCATTGAGCGTCGTAAGGCCGGCCTTCTGAACCGCTGAGATATGAACGAATATGTCCTTGCCACCCGATGCGGGTTGAATGAACCCGTAGCCCTTGGTCGGGTTGAACCATTTTACAGTACCTTTAGCCATTCACGTCGTCTCCGGCGGAAAATCAAATAATAAAACGAACGGGCCGGTCCCCGCACACCCCGGCATGTTCGCAAGGCGCAGGATAACGCAGATTGCGTCGCGCTTGGTAGCGCAAAGCTCACGCGTGATTTTGGCGGAAACACGCCGTTTCGCGGCGCTTTTGCGCCGTTTTGCCTATTTCCCATTCATTCCCGTGGAAAAGATCGGCCAATCGCGGCAAGTCTCGGGCATCTGTCACGGCCGGAGCTTGGTAAGTCAGCGCTCACGATCAGCGCACGCCGACGTTGACGATGCGGCAGCGATCGCCGAACGGTGCGACTAACAGATGATAATCAGGCCGCAACGACCTGATCGCCGTTGACCAGCGCGGACAGTGTGCGCGTGTCGTCGACGGTGCGCACGGTCATCGGCTCGTTGCGGCCGCGGATCGCGACTTCCTGTTCGGGAAGCGCATCGGCGGTGAGGCCCGCGGTGATGCGCACCTCCTCGGAGAAGATGGCTTCGCAGCCAAGCGTCTTGGTCATGTCCTGCAATCGCGCCGCGACATTGACGGCGTCGCCGAGCGCGGTGAACACCATGTGGTCGCGATAGCCGATGTCGCCGACGATCACCTCGCCGCCATGGATGCCGATGCCGAAGCGGATCGGCTCGGGCAGGTCATGGCTCAGGAACTGGTTCAATTCGTCGATGTTCTTGCCGATCTGTGCCGCCGCGCGCAGCGCCTGCAGGCAGGCCTGTTGCCGGCTGCTCGCGAGGCCAAACAGCGCCAGCATGCCGTCGCCGACGAACTGGTTGGGCTGGCCGCCGCTCTCGATCACCGCCTGCGACACCGCGCTGAGGAAGCGGTTGACGATGAAGACGGTGTCGAACGGCAGCCGCGTCTCCGCAAGCTGCGTCGAGCCGCGCATGTCGACGAACAGGCTGACGAGATAGCGCTCTTGCCCGATCCGCGTCGGGTTCGACGCATGCGCAGTGGCCGACATCGTGTGCGGCGTGAAGAGTTGGAAGAAGGAGAGGTCGGTGGTCGGCTTGAGCTGGCAGGCGAGCCGGATCGAGGGATCGGTCGATCCGACGCGGCTGAGCACGAAGGCCTCGCGCGGCGAAGGTTCGGGCAGCATGCTGCAGTCGCCGATGATGCGGATGCGGCAGGTCGAGCAGCGCGCGCGGCCGCCGCAGACGGAGGCATGCGGCACGTTGTGGCGCAGGCTCGCCTCCAGCACGCTCAATCCCTTGGGCACCCGGACGATGCGGCCATTGCCGTAGGACAGGCTGATCATGCCGCCGCGCCGCTCGAGGATGGCGCGTCCGCCGCGCGCGAGCAGCACCAGGACAAGCAGGCCGACATAGCCGATCGTCATACCGCTGGTGATGCGATCGAGCATATCAGCCTGCTCCAGCGTGCCGACATGTTGCGCGGACAGGTTGTCGTGCCGCCACGCGGGATCGGTGCTGTCGGCGATCACGGTGCGTCCGCCCTGGTAGACGCCGAGTAGCGCCAGCGTCGGGATCAGCACGGCGGCCGCCAGCAGAAACGGCGCCGCGCGCTTGAAGAAGCGGCGCATCCTCAGCCAGAAATAAAGCCCGATGCAGCCGTGTACCCAGGCGATGACGAGCACCGCGAGCATCGGCAACAGCCTCTGTCTCGCGCCGATGAAGAATATATAGAGTTCCTGCGGATAGAGCTTCTCGTGCCCGTACAGCGTCTGGCCGAGGCGCACGCCGACGATATGGGCGATGATCAGGAAAGGAATGCTCAAGCCCAACAGCAGTTGCAGCGGCTCGATCGCCTTCCAGCCGAACTGTCGGCGCTGATACAGCGCCCAGATGCCGAGCCCGGAATGCACGAGGCATGCGCCGTAGAAAATGAAGGCAACGGGCCGGAATTGCCAGAAGGCGGTGTGCCAGTTGACGCCCCAGGCCAGCGCGTCCAGCGAGATATTGCCGAGCGCGTGATTGAGGAAATGGCTGACCAGATAAGCGAACAGAATAGTGCCGCAGGCGAGCCGAACCTGCCGCAAGCCGATGCCGCGGAAAAATTCTCGTAATTGCTGGCGCGCAGAGGAGGCCATGTGATCCGTAGCTACTATCGTCAAATCTAATGCCTTATTCCCTGCCGAACACTGTCGCCGTCCTGGCCTCGTACGCCGTCCTGGCCCCGTGCCGCTCCATTATAGCCAAATCGTATAATGCTTCCGAATTCTCAAATCCGCCGCTCCCTCGTGGAAGAGGCCGCATTTCACGCCCGCCACGCCCAGGTTTGCGCACCAGTCCATGGCCGGCCTGCCGGAACGCCCGCCTATCATTCTTTTCCCGCGACACGTTGACACCCCGCTGGGAGTCTAGGAAAAGCGCGGCCGTGACGAAGATCCCGCTCAAAGCCGGCCGCGCAACGCCGGACGACTATCCTTCCGCGCCATCATGGCCCGTCGTGATCGCCCTGATCGCGGCGATGACGGTTCTGCGCCTGATCTATGCGGCCGTGCTCGACCTGCGCACGGACGAGGCCTATTACTGGACCTGGTCGAAGGAGAACGTGCTGTCGTTCCTCGATCATCCCCCCATGATCGCCTGGTTCGTCCGCTTCGGCACCGCGATCTTCGGCGACACCAATCTCGGCGCGCGCTTTGCCGGCGTTCTGGCGATGCTGGCGACCCAGCTCCTGCTCGCGGACATCGTCCGCCGCGTCACCCATGATTTCAGGGCGATCGTGCTGGCGCTGCTGTTGCCGGAGGCGGCGCTCTATTACGGCCTCTTGATGGCGAAGGTCGCGCCCGACATCGCGATGATCCCGTTTGCGGTCGCGATGTTGTGGTCGCTGGTGCGGCTCACCGAAAGCGGCGACGGGCGCTGGTGGCTCGCCGCCGGGCTGTTCGGTGGGCTCGCGCTGCTGTCGAAATTCACCGCGATCATGCTGGTGCCGGCAGTCGTGGCGTTCATTCTGGTGCCGTCCTGGCGGTGGCGCTGGCTCTCCAGCCCCTATCCTTATCTGGCCATCGTGGCCGCAATCCTCGTGTTCTCGCCGGTGCTGATCTGGAATGACCAGCATGATTGGGCCTCGTTCCGCTTCCAGGCGGTGCGCGCCACCGCGGATCATCCGTTCTCGCTCCGCACCTTGGGTGAGTTTTTCGCGCTGCAACTCGGCTTGGTCGGATTCGTGGTGCTGCCGGTGGTGCTGTCGGGCGTGACGCTCACCGCATGGCGCGGCTATCGCACCCGCGAGCCGGTGGCGATCCTGCTCTCGACCGCGGTGATCGTGCCGTTCTTCTATTTCCTGTGGAAGTCGCTGACGCTTCGGGTCGGCGACACCTGGCCGATGTTCCTGTGGCCCGCCGGCTTTGCCGCCACCGCCATCAACATCGCGATGCTGCCGCGCGAAGGTTTTCCGAAATGGATGATCCGCGCGACCATCTCCTGGGCGCGGATCGCGGTGATGTCAGGTCTCGTCTTCGTCGTCTGTGTGTTCTTGTATTATGTCGCGACGCCCTTCAATTTGATCGGCCGCACCGATCCGATCGGCGGCGAAGCCGGCTACGAGCAGCTCGCCGCGCGCGTCGAAGATCAATTGCAGAAGCAGGGCGCGACCTGGATCGCGACCACTGACTACCGCACCTATGCGATGCTGCGCTTGTTCTTCAATGGCCGCGTGCCCGTGATCCAGCTCAACGAGCGCGGCCGATTCCAGGGCTTCCGCGATCCCGGCATGGACCGCATCAGGGATCACGCCGGCATCTATGTCGTGCGCGAGCTCGACAGCCAGATGCCATTCTTGGATTCGGCGGGCGCCGCGCGCCAGCCGCTCGAACGCGTCGAGCGCGTCTGGCGCGGCATGGTGATGGACAGCTTTTCGCTGGAAAAGCTCACCGGCTACACCCCAGAACTCTCGCCGCCACCGGATTCGCCGCTATTCCGCTGGCGCGTGCTGGCGATGCTGATTTCACCTTCTCCCCTTGTGGGAGAAGGTGGCGCGAAGCGCCGGATGAGCGACTATCTGGATTGTCAAGTTGCATTGGCGTAAGCGG
>NZ_JBEGDB010000207.1:0-10000 GCF_043638955.1 Bradyrhizobium sp. 31Argb
TGGTCCTACCCCCGTGCTTTTTGTTGCACGGGACCCATGGGTGCAACCGGCACCCGGCTTTCCCTGCGCCCTCTGCTCAATGAGAGGGTGGAAAGTGAAGCAAAACTCGGACGCAATGCGCCGCGAGAACGCGAACTCATATCCTCACGCTGTTTGAAATTTGAATCCCAACTCGCAATGACGAGGATAGAGCGGCGTACCCCAACCTATCCCCTCACCCTGAGGAGGTCGCGCGAGCGACCGTCTCGAAGGGCGAGGCCACTGGCGGGGCCTCATCCTTCGAGACGCGGCGAAGGCGCCGCTCCTCAGGATGAGGGTCTAACGGCGCAGGCCTGGCGGCAGGCGCTCACGCTCTTGCCCGCTCCCCAACTACAGCAGCTCCGGCTGCTCCGCCGCGATCGAGTCCCCGAGCGCCACCGCGCCATCCGCGACCACCTCGGCATAGACGCCGCATTCGTTGTGGCCGAGGCGCTGCATCAGGGTGTGGGGGATGGTGAGGTCGCGCGCGCCGGTGTCGGGATCGACATTGACGGCGGCGCAGCGGGTGATGCGCTTGACCACCTTGGCCCGTGCGCTGCCGATCGCGATCGTCTGGTCGAGCAGCTCGAATTCGTGCCAGGCCGGCCAGCCCTCGACATAGAGGTTGGCGCGGAAGCGCAGCGGATGCACTGATTGGCCGACCATCTGCTCGATCGCGCGCAGGCTGTTGAGGTTGATGATCGAGACCACCTTGCGGGCGACGTCGGAGAAGCTGTGGCCGGGGCTGGTCAGGACCTTTGGCGGCCCCTTGATCTGGCCGGCATGGTGGAGTGCGAAATATTGCTCGATCGCGGCGCGCCCGGCGGCCGTTTCGAGGTCGCCCTGGGCCACCATCTCGCCGTTCCGGCGCAGGGTCAGGACGTGGCTGTCGTCGTCGAACTCGGCGCCGAGCGGCACCAGCCACTCGTCCCGCTGCAGCATCAGGAAATGCGGCTTCGGCAGCCATTTGGGCTGCTCGGGGTCGAAGCCGCTCGGGCCGTTCTCGATGGCGTAGCGGCGGTCGGACAGGAGCGTCTGGCCAGCCCTGAGCTCGGCCCGCGGCAGCGCCTCTGCGGTCAGGCCTTTGACGGGATAGCGGTAGATGCCGGCGATCTGTGCGGGGGAGGTGGAGGACATCAGGCCTTTTAGGAAATTTTCTTCGATCGGGCCACCGAACCCTTACGAATTCATTGCGGAAAGCTCTTCCGTTTCGGAACCCGATGCCCACATTGTGATCAAGCCTGAAACGAGGGCGACGACCACCGGTCGGTTGACGGATATCAACACGGTCGGGCGGAAACCCAATGAAGATGCCTTCCACGGTGCCTATCGCGTGATCCGCGAAAGTGTGCTTGCGGTTTCGCGAAAAGATCACGCGCTAATTTAAGAATTGGGCGCGATCAGACGCAAAACCGGTACCCACTTTTGCTGATCGCGCCCAGGGCCGGGAGGGCAGGCCGAGGGAAAGCAAACGATGAATATAGAAAAATACACCGAGCGGGCGCGCGGCTTCATCCAGTCGGCGCAGTCGCTTGCGGTACGCGAGGGGCACCAGCAGTTCTCGCCGCTGCATCTGTTGAAAGTGCTGCTGGACGACAGCGAAGGCCTTGCCGGCGGCCTGATCGATCGCGCCGGCGGCAACTCCCGCGCCATCCTCAAGGCAACCGAGGATGCGCTTAACAAGCTGCCGAAAGTGTCGGGCAGCGGCGCGGGGCAGGTCTACCTTTCACCCGAATTGGCGCGGGCGTTCGATGCGGCCGAAAAGGCTGCCGAGAAGGCCGGCGACAGCTTCGTCACCGTCGAGCGTCTCCTGCTCGGGCTTGCGCTCGAGAAGAACAGCGAGGCCGGCTCGATCCTGAGCAAGGGCGGCGTCACCCCGCAGAACCTGAATGCGGCGATCGAGTCGCTGCGCAAGGGCCGTACGGCAGACAGCGCCACCGCCGAGAACGCCTATGACGCGCTGAAGAAATATGCCCGCGACCTGACCCAGGCCGCGCGCGACGGCAAGCTCGATCCCGTCATCGGACGCGACGAGGAAATCCGCCGCACCATCCAGGTGCTGTCCCGCCGCACCAAGAACAATCCCGTCCTGATCGGCGAGCCCGGCGTCGGCAAGACCGCCATCGTCGAGGGCCTAGCGCTGCGCATCGTCAACGGCGACGTGCCGGAGAGCCTGAAGGACAAGCGTCTATTATCGCTCGACCTCGGCGCGCTGATCGCGGGCGCGAAGTACCGCGGCGAGTTCGAGGAGCGGCTGAAGGCCGTGCTGCAGGAGGTGACCTCGGCCGAGGGCACCTTCATCCTGTTCATCGACGAGATGCACACGCTGATCGGAGCCGGCAAGGCCGACGGCGCGATGGATGCGTCCAACCTGTTGAAGCCGGCGCTCGCCCGCGGCGAACTGCACTGCATCGGCGCGACCACGCTCGATGAGTACCAGAAGCATGTCGAGAAGGATGCCGCGCTCGCCCGCCGCTTCCAGCCGATCTTTGTCAGCGAGCCCTCGGTCGAGGATACGATCTCGATCCTGCGCGGGTTGAAGGACAAGTACGAGCAGCACCACGGCGTGCGGATCTCCGATTCCGCGCTTGTGGCGGCTGCGACCCTGTCCAACCGCTACATCACCGACCGCTTCCTGCCCGACAAGGCCATCGACCTGATGGACGAAGCGGCGGCGCGGCTGAAGATGCAGGTCGATTCCAAGCCGGAAGAGCTCGACACGCTGGACCGCGAGATCATCCGCCTCAAGATCGAGCAGGAGGCGCTGAAGAAAGAAAGCGATCTGGGCTCGAAGAGCCGGCTGCAGGCGCTGGAGAAGGAACTCGCCGATCTCGAGGAGAAATCGAAGGCGCTGACGGCGCGCTGGAGCGCGGAAAAGAACAAGCTCTCCAATGCCCAGAAGCTGAAGGCCGAGCTCGACGCGCTGCGTGTGGAACTGGCCAACGCCCAGCGCCGCGGCGAATTCCAGCGTGCCGGCGAGCTTGCCTATGGCAAGATCCCGGCGCTGGAAAAACAGCTCGCCGATATCGAGGCCAGCGAGAACCAGGGCGCGACGATGGAGGAGGCGGTCACCGCCAACCACATCGCGCAGGTGGTCTCCCGCTGGACCGGCGTGCCGGTCGACCGGATGCTGGAAGGCGAGAAAGAGAAGCTCCTGAAGATGGAGGATGCGCTCGGCAAGCGCGTCGTCGGCCAGGCCGAGGCGGTGCGTGCGGTCGCGACCGCCGTGCGCCGTTCGCGCGCCGGCCTGCAGGACCCGAACCGGCCGATGGGCTCGTTCATGTTCTTAGGGCCGACCGGCGTCGGCAAGACCGAGCTGACCAAGGCGCTGGCCGAGTACCTGTTCAACGACGAGACCGCGATGGTCCGCCTCGACATGTCCGAATACATGGAGAAGCACTCGGTTTCGCGATTGATCGGCGCGCCTCCGGGCTATGTCGGCTATGACGAGGGCGGCGCGCTCACCGAAGCGGTGCGGCGGCGGCCCTACCAGGTGGTGCTGTTCGACGAGATCGAGAAGGCGCATCCTGACGTCTTCAACGTGCTGTTGCAGGTGCTCGACGACGGCCGCCTGACCGACGGTCAAGGCCGCACGGTCGACTTCCGCAATACGCTGATCATCATGACTTCGAACCTCGGTTCGGAATTCCTGGTGAACCAGCCGGAAGGCGAGGATACGGGCGCGGTGCGCGAGCAGGTGATGGCGACGGTGCGGGCGCATTTCCGCCCCGAATTCCTCAACCGCGTCGATGAGATCATCCTGTTCCATCGGCTGCAGAAGAGCGAGATGGGCCGGATCGTCGAGATCCAGTTTGCGCGGCTGCAGAAGCTCTTGGAGGATCGCAAGATCACGCTCACGCTGGATGCGGCGGCGCGCGACTGGCTGGCCGCCAAGGGCTGGGACCCGGCTTACGGTGCCCGCCCGCTGAAGCGGGTGATCCAGCGCAGCCTGCAGGATCCGCTGGCCGAGATGATCCTGGCTGGCGACATCAAGGACGGCGACAAGGTCAAGATCTCGGCCGAGGGCAACGTGCTGACCTTCAATGGCAAGGCGCAGCAGACCGCCGAGGTCGCCCAGTTCGACGCGCCGGTAGCGAAGCGCAAGCTGAACTGAGTTATGAGACGGCTACAAGCCCTCTCCGCGGTCCGCGAAGGGGGCTTCGAGTTTTTGGGAGGTTGGAAGATTTATTCCTGCGTTACCGCCGGGCCGACATCGTCCTCTTCGCTCGGCTCGAGTTCGGAAAGGATGTCCACGAGCTCGCGGGCGCGGCCGGTCGCGAGCGGCTTGCCGGCGTTCATCAGCGGCTCGTCATTGGCGAGCCAGGCCTGGGCCTCCGCCAACTCGTCGACGGTGGCGCCGGTCGCGATAATCTTGGCGATGGTGACATCGTCGACTTGGCCGACCGCTCTGACGACGTCATCCCGTGTGATGCGCCTCATGCCCGGTACCCCCTCGACGCGTAACAACGAGGCCTCCGCCCGCCGTCATGGCGGGCAGGGACCGAAGTAAGGCAGTCCTCGATCAGCGGCCCGTTGTCAGCCGCGGCGGGTGCTGCGACATCATCCAGAGCTCGATCGCAGCCAGGATCGCCACCGCCGCGCCGATCACCACATGGACCGTCATCGCGGTGGTACCGTGGAAGCCCAATACCCAGGGCGACACCAGGGCCCACAATCCGACGATCAGATTCAGCCACTCCTCCCACACCGCGAATGCCGCCAGCGCCGCGATCGCAAGGACCGCGATGACGATGCCGGTGATGTAGGCGTTGGTGGAGACGGTTCCGGCGGTGAAGCCGAACAGCCAGGGCGACAGCAAGAGGATCGCGCCAAGGACCAGGTTTGCGACGTCGCACAATTTCGCGTTCGTCCAATTCTCCATGACACCCTCCATTGGAGGTTTCGCGTATCCATGAAACCGAGCTGATGCCCTCCCGGTTCCATGGCCGGCGCGGCAAATTTGGAGGGAGGAGATCAGCGGTTGCTGACGGGCCGCGAACCGGTCGAGCCGGTGGCGTCGGAGACGATGCGGGAGCTGCCGCGGCTGTTCATCTGGCCATCGATCCGGTCCCGCTCCTTCTCGAAGCCTGCCAGCATCGAGCCCTCGAGCGAGCGCCCACGCGGCAGCTTCACGCGCATCGGGTCGACGAAACGGCCGTTGACCAGGATCTCGTAGTGGACGTGGGCACCGGTCGACATGCCGGTCGACCCGATAAAGCCGATCACCTGGCCCTGGCGGACGCGCTTGCCGGACTCCATGCCCTTGGCGAAGGCGGACATGTGGCCGTAGGCGGTCTCATAGCCGTTGTTGTGCTTGACGCGGACATACTTGCCGTAGCCGCCCTCCCAGCCGACCTTTTCGACCACGCCGTTGCCCGAAGCGAAGATCGGGGTGCCGTAGGGGGCCGCCCAGTCGACGCCGGTGTGCATCTTGACGTAGCCGAGGATCGGATGGCGGCGGCCGCCGAAGCCGGAGCGCATGATCGCGTTGTTGACGGGCTTGCGCACCAGGAACTTCTTCGCGCTCTTGCCGGTCTCGTCGTAATAGTCGACCACCGAATCGTCAGGCGTCTGGAACCGGTAGTATTTCTTGGTCTCGCCGCCGACCGTGAGCGCGGCGTACAGCACCTCGGTCTTTTCGCTGCTGGTCACGCCTTCGTCCTCACCGGCGTAGTAGACGTCGAAGGAGTCGCCGGGCTGCACCTTGCGCTGGAAGTCAACGTCATAGGAATAGATCCGGACCATGTCCTCGATGACGTTCTGCGGCACCTTGTTGCGCAGTGCGGTCTCGTAGATGCTCTGATAGAGCCGTACGCCGCTGCCATCATCCTCGTCGTCATCGTCGCTGTTGTCGGCGGTGTCGGACACGGTGTTCATGCTCTGCACATCGACGGCGACATATTTGCCGATGTCCGAGAGGGCTGCGATCGCCTCGACCTGGGTGTCGTTGGCGACGATCACGCGATAGGGCTGCAGGCGCGCTCCCGGGGCCGGATTTGCCGGCGCCATCAGGATGCGCAGTTTCTGGCCTTCCTTGAGGCCGCCATCGCGGCCGCGGGCGCCGAGCGTGGCCGCGATCACCTTGGCCTCCTCGGCTGTCGCGCCCATGTCGCGCAGCACCGAGGTGACGGTGTCGCCCTTCTTGACGATATGCACCCGTTCCCCGGTCGGATTGCCGCCGGTGACCTGCTCCTTGGTCTTCGGCAGCAGCGTGACGTTTTCCGGCACCACGCGGGTCTCGAAGCCGGCATAGGGATCGGAAACGTTGCCTTCGGTGGCATAGGCGAGCTTGATGTCGGGCTGCGCGCCGCCGACATCGGCGGTGGCGTTGGCCAGCGTATAACGGACGCCGCCGTTATTGCCGCGCCAGTTGGCTGCGTCACGCACCCGCATCAGGATCTCGTCGAGCGCCACCACCGCGGCGATCTTCGCCTTCGGCAGCACCTGCCCGAGATCCTTGGTCACGAAGGAGACCTCGGCATCGGGCTCCACGGCCTCGGGGTTGTTCGGATCGTCGGCCGCCGCGGTCTGATTAGTGCCGACATCGGTCAGCATGCGTTGGGCGTTGAACGGCGGGATCTTGGCCGAAAGATCGCTTGTCGTCATCGAGAGGTTGCCGGAGATGCGAACATACGGCCGCACCCGCATCACGTCGCGGTTGCCGACGCGGGTGACCGTCGATACCCGCACCACATTGCGCGAGGCGCTTGATTCCGACGGCGGCGGCAGGCGGTCGCTCTTGTGCAGGGTGGCGGCGCGGTCATTGGCGCTGACGGCACCGCGCAGCGCGCCCTCGACCCGCTCCGGGAGCTTGGCAAAGGTCATCTCGCCGTCGAGGGACGCAAAAACGGCGCCGCCGATCAAGGCTGCGCCGCACAGGCCGGTGAGGATAGTGCCGCTGAACCATTGTACGGAAACACGGCGGCGGTCGATCACCGCAGCCTCCGAGCCGTCAACCGACAGCGGCGGCTCGTGACCGAGATCGATCATCCCGGTCTCGCGTCCAAAGCCGCTCCCGCGTGACGCCCGTTGGCTCAAACCCGTGTCCCCCCAAGTTCCATCAGCATACGACGAGACTTCCGCACTCCCTTGCGCCCGCATTCGCCCTAGCAGGGCAATCCGGCAGTACGGCGCTTCACATACAGCAACATTCGTGAATTATCGAAGGCCGATGGCCAACCACAATCTCGAACGGCAACGATGTGTAAATCTCTCGATGTTGCTCGGCCGCGTGGAACTGGCGACGGGTTCATCAGAAATCGTCAGTCCCTTGGTAGAAACCACCGGCAGCCCCCACTGGCATCCGGCGATTCATTTTGCATAACTAATCGTCAGAACGTCGCAGGATTGTGGCTCAAGTACGGCGTAAAGTCCCGAAAAATCGAGCAATTCTGCGCATCAGAAGAATCTGCACCTGATGCGACGATTTGTTGACAATGTCCGTTGACAAGCCGGATTGGGCCGGCCTATAAGGCACCCACTGAGCGCGGCGCTGCATTGGCCCGGTAGGCCAAGGCAAGCATTCGCGCCCTTGATGCTCCTCACTTTGATGAGTGACTCAACAGCCGGTGTAAATCGGTTGCGGATTTGCCGTCGAGTGAAGGAGGTCAGAACCCTCCTAAGGGTGTGAGGTCTTCGGATCTCGGGCTGTTTGACAAGTGAAGATGAAGAAAGAGAAACGTGGACGGCGGAGTCCTTGCGGGTCTCGATTTTGAAGGCCAGGGTTTTCGAACCCAGGACTTTTCCCGATCGGGACCGGACGAAAGACTTCGGCGGTACACGTTTTGAATAAGGTTACACCATGATCTCTTCATTGAGATCAGGTCGCCAGCGATGTGAATCGCTGCGCGATTTCGGTGTGGACCTCGTCAAACGTTGTGATCAGCCGGCTCAAAGTTTCAAGTCCAACTTGAGAGTTTGATCCTGGCTCAGAGCGAACGCTGGCGGCAGGCTTAACACATGCAAGTCGAGCGGGCGTAGCAATACGTCAGCGGCAGACGGGTGAGTAACGCGTGGGAACGTACCTTTTGGTTCGGAACAACACAGGGAAACTTGTGCTAATACCGGATAAGCCCTTACGGGGAAAGATTTATCGCCGAAAGATCGGCCCGCGTCTGATTAGCTAGTTGGTGAGGTAATGGCTCACCAAGGCGACGATCAGTAGCTGGTCTGAGAGGATGATCAGCCACATTGGGACTGAGACACGGCCCAAACTCCTACGGGAGGCAGCAGTGGGGAATATTGGACAATGGGCGCAAGCCTGATCCAGCCATGCCGCGTGAGTGATGAAGGCCCTAGGGTTGTAAAGCTCTTTTGTGCGGGAAGATAATGACGGTACCGCAAGAATAAGCCCCGGCTAACTTCGTGCCAGCAGCCGCGGTAATACGAAGGGGGCTAGCGTTGCTCGGAATCACTGGGCGTAAAGGGTGCGTAGGCGGGTCTTTAAGTCAGGGGTGAAATCCTGGAGCTCAACTCCAGAACTGCCTTTGATACTGAAGATCTTGAGTTCGGGAGAGGTGAGTGGAACTGCGAGTGTAGAGGTGAAATTCGTAGATATTCGCAAGAACACCAGTGGCGAAGGCGGCTCACTGGCCCGATACTGACGCTGAGGCACGAAAGCGTGGGGAGCAAACAGGATTAGATACCCTGGTAGTCCACGCCGTAAACGATGAATGCCAGCCGTTAGTGGGTTTACTCACTAGTGGCGCAGCTAACGCTTTAAGCATTCCGCCTGGGGAGTACGGTCGCAAGATTAAAACTCAAAGGAATTGACGGGGGCCCGCACAAGCGGTGGAGCATGTGGTTTAATTCGACGCAACGCGCAGAACCTTACCAGCCCTTGACATCCCGGTCGCGGACTCCAGAGACGGAGTTCTTCAGTTCGGCTGGACCGGAGACAGGTGCTGCATGGCTGTCGTCAGCTCGTGTCGTGAGATGTTGGGTTAAGTCCCGCAACGAGCGCAACCCCCGTCCTTAGTTGCTACCATTTAGTTGAGCACTCTAAGGAGACTGCCGGTGATAAGCCGCGAGGAAGGTGGGGATGACGTCAAGTCCTCATGGCCCTTACGGGCTGGGCTACACACGTGCTACAATGGCGGTGACAATGGGAAGCGAAGACGCAAGTCCTAGCAAATCTCAAAAAGCCGTCTCAGTTCGGATTGGGCTCTGCAACTCGAGCCCATGAAGTTGGAATCGCTAGTAATCGTGGATCAGCACGCCACGGTGAATACGTTCCCGGGCCTTGTACACACCGCCCGTCACACCATGGGAGTTGGTTTTACCTGAAGACGGTGCGCTAACCGAAAGGGGGCAGCCGGCCACGGTAGGGTCAGCGACTGGGGTGAAGTCGTAACAAGGTAGCCGTAGGGGAACCTGCGGCTGGATCACCTCCTTTCTAAGGATGGTCCTTCAGAGAGCTCACGCTCACTATCGGATCGTTTTAGAAACATCTCGGGGCCAATCGATCGCCAGATCGCTTGAGCTCCATTGGCGGGATTTCGCCGTCTTCGTTTCTCTTTCTTCGCGGACGAACACGCGCCAGGGGCTTGAGCGCTGTGCGATGCATCGGCGACAGCCGGTTGCGCGCGAGCGGGCTCCGATCCTCAAAAGGGATAAGCGTCGGGGGCTTGTAGCTCAGTTGGTTAGAGCGCGCGCTTGATAAGCGTGAGGTCGGAAGTTCAAGTCTTCCCAGGCCCACCACTTTGATCGAGCGCATGTGTCTCTCTTATCCAGCCCACGGCATTCGTCTTCTGGTACGGGGCCATAGCTCAGCTGGGAGAGCGCGTGCTTTGCAAGCATGAGGTCGTCGGTTCGATCCCGTCTGGCTCCACCAGATGAAGTCGAAGATCGATGCGCTGCTTCAGGCCTCGACATAATCGTCCGCGAAACATCAATTCGCACACGCAGTCCGGATGGACGCGATGTGCGTGTTATCTGACATCGTAAAGAGGAGATCGATCCAAGTTTGGGATCTGCGGAGCAA
>NZ_JBEGDB010000208.1:0-14195 GCF_043638955.1 Bradyrhizobium sp. 31Argb
CCGGACATATGGATGCAGCGATCCGATCACCTCAAAAGCTCTTGTGCCACGGGGGCCGTCCACATATGGGTCCCGGCTTTCGCCGGGACGACAGAGGGCCAAGGAGAGCGGCTAATGAATGCGGGCGCTGCGATAGGGCCAGTGCGTGGCTTCGGCCAGTGGCGGCGCGCGCTCGGGCTGTTCGGCGCCGGTGTCCTGCAGCGCCTCGACGAAATTGGCGAACCATTGCTGGATGGTGCCCGTGCAGATCTTCTCCATCATCGCTTCCCAGCGCAGCCGCCGCTCGGCGAGCGGCATCGAAAGCGCGGTGGCAATGGTGCGCGCCATGCCGTCGACGTCGTGCGGGTTGACGATGAGGGCAGCCTCAAGCTCGTTGGCGGCACCGGCGAATTTCGACAGCACCAGCACGCCGGGATCGGCCGCGTTCTGGGCGGCGACATACTCCTTGGCGACAAGGTTCATGCCGTCCTGCAGCGGCGTCACCACGCCGACCTGCGCGGTGCGGTAGAGACCGGCGAGCACCGCCTGGCTGAATCCCTTGTTGAGGTAGCGGATCGGCGTCCAGTCGACCTCGCCATGGATGCCGTTGACGTCGGAGACGAGTTTTGCGACCTCGCTCTGCAGATTGCCGTAGGCCTCGATGCCGCCACGCGATGGCGTTGCGATCTGCAGCAGCGAGATCGTGCGCTTCAGCGAGGGATGCATCGTCCACATCCGGTCGAAAGCCTTGACGCGGTTGATCAGGCCCTTCGAATAGTCGAGCCGGTCGACGCCGATCGCGAGCCGCTCGCCGTTCAGGCTGCGGCGCAATCGCGAGACGTCGGGATGGGTCATCGCCTTGGTGGCCTGCTGCGCGAATTTGTCCGGATCGATGCCGATCGGGAAGACCGCGGCGCGGCTGCGTCCGTAACGCGACGTCACGCTGCCGTCCCGCACGACGAGCCCGAGATCGGCTTCGACGTAGCCGAGGAAATTCTCGCAATCCTCCTCGGTCTGGAAGCCGATGAGATCGTAGGCAAGCATCGCCTCGATCAGCTCGCGATGATGCGGGACGCCTTCGATCACCGCGCGCGTCGGCCACGGCGTGTGCAGGAAAAAGCCGATCGGCTTGTCGATGCCGAGATCGCGCAGCTCCGCGCCGAGCGCGAGGAAATGGTAGTCCTGAATCCAGAACACCGAATCGTCCTTGCGGAAGCGCAGCAGCGCACGCGCCATGAACGCGTTCACCTCGCGGTAACTGGCATAGTCCTCCTCCGAGGCGCGGATCAGGTCGGCGCGCGAGTGCAGCGCCGGCCACAGCGCGGAGTTGGCAAAGCCTTCGTAATAGCCGCCGTAATGCGCGGCCGGCAGATCGAGCATCGCCAGCGCGCCGGCACCGAGCGCTTCCACCTCCGCGAAGGGTTCCTTCTGGTTCCCATCGCGGACACGGCCGCTGGAGCCGACCCAGATCGCGCCGGACTTCTCGACAACAGGCAAAAGAGCGGCGGCGAGGCCGCCCGTCATGGGTTCATTGGGTTTTCCACGCGCTACGCGGTTCGACACGACAACGAGGTTCAAGTGGTCCCCTCCCGTTGGGCATTCGCGTATTAACAACCATTCATCAATATGGTTCCTGGCCACGCTTTCTCCGAATTGAAACCAAATTCAGGCAGGCCCGCATGGAACCGGGGCGTCAACTCACAAAAAGAAAATTTTTTGCGAGCAGGCGACCGCCCACAGCAGGAACTGCGGTTATTCCGCGCCAATTTGCGGTTGAGGTTTCGGCTAAGGCGCGGCGATTTCGCGCTCGTCATCGAGCAGATGCGCAAGGAATTCGCGCACGTCGCTCGGCGCGTCGAAATGACCGGCCACTCCCTTGGCGCGTCGGCCGACCGAGAAAGCGAGCCCTTCGAGCTCGGGCATGATCGCAAAAACCGTCTCGTCGGTGACGTCATCGCCGATGAAGAACGGCTTGCGGCCCTTGAACGGCGGATGCTTCATCAGTTCGCGCACGCCGGTGGCCTTGGTGAAGCCGGCGAGCTTGATCTCGCAAACCTGCTTGCCGGGCAGCACCTCGATCGGCGCCTCAGGCAGATCGGCGCGGATCAGCGATACCGCCTCATAGATCGCCCTTTCCGCATGCGGCGCAAGGCGATAGTGCAGCGCGAGCGAATAGCCCTTGTCCTCGAGCAGAATGCCCGGGCTCAATCTGGCGATGGCGGCCAGACGCCGCTTCAGCTCCTTGTCAAGCTGCAGCGCGTGGCCCGCATCGCCATCGCCCTGCGGATCGAGCCGCATCTCCGCGCCATGGCCGCCGACCGCAGGGAAGACATCGGGGGCGAAAATCAGGTCAAGATCATTCACCGAACGGCCGCTGACCAGCGCCAGCGCACCATTGGTGCGCTCGAGCAGGCGATTGAGCGTTTTCGCCAGCCCCGGCGGCACCCAGACCTCGCGCGGCGTCGGCGCGAAGTCGAGCAAGGTGCCGTCGACGTCGAGCAGGACCGCGGTCTCGCTCAGATGCCCGACCAGCGCGCTCGGCACCGGTACGGTTTCCGGCGAGGCTTCGTCTTCCGGCGAAAAGTCTTCGTCCAGCGGCATGTCAGCCAGTTCCTCAGTCATCTCATTCTACTCCACAACAGCCAGCGGCCGTGCGACAGTTTCGAGCGATTTTCGCTCGGCGGCGACGGCGTAGCGCCACGCGACCAAGGCCGCGACGATCATGAGCGCCGACCCCAGGAGGTAGCCGGCGAAAACGGAATTGCGCGATCCGGTATCGATCAGCGCGCCAAACAATGCAGGTCCGATCACGCCGCCAATGCCCGTGCCGATCGCGTAGAACAGCGCGATGGCGAGCGCCCGCACCTCAAGCGGAAACGTCTCGCTCACGGTGAGATAAGCGGCGCTCGCGGCGGGCGAGGCAAAGAAGAAGATCACCATCCAGGCGATGGTCTGTCCTTGCGCGCTCAGCGCGCCGATCGAGAACAGATAGCCCGAGAGCGCCAGCAGCACGCCCGACACGCCATAGGTCAGTGTGATCATGACGCGGCGTCCCAGCGTATCGAACAGGCGGCCGAGCACGAGCGGCCCCAGGAAATTGCCGGCGGCAAAGGGCAGGATGTACCAGCCGACATGGCTGGCGGGAATGCCGAAGAAGTCGGTCAGCACCAGCGCGAAGGTGAAGAAGATCGCGTTGTAGAAGAACGCCTGCGCGCTCATCAAGACGAGCCCGACCACCGCGCGCTGGCGATAGGTAACCAGCAGCGTATGCGCCACTTCGCGCAGCGGCGTATGGTCGCGCATCCGCAGCTTGATCTTCGGCAACGCCTGCGATTGCGCCTCGACATGACCGATCACCGAGCGCTCGATGTCGTCGACGATTTGGTGCGCTTCCTCGGGGCGGCCGTGGATCATCAGCCAGCGCGGGCTTTCCGGAATCCACATCCGCATCACGAACACGACGAGGCCAAGACAGGCGCCGGTGAGATACGCAAGCCGCCAGCCGAGATCGGGATTGATCACGGCGGGATCGAGCAGGACGATGGCGCTGACGGCGCCGATCGCAGCACCGATCCAGAAGCTGCCGTTGATGACGAGATCGGTCCAGCCGCGATAGCGCGCCGGCACCAGTTCCTGGATGGTCGAGTTGATCGCGGTATATTCGCCGCCGATGCCGGCACCGGTCAGGAAGCGAAACAGCGCGTAGCTTGCGACATTCCACGACAGCGCGGTCGCGGCGGTGGCGCTGAGATAAACCGCAAGCGTGATGAAGAACAGTTTCTTGCGGCCGATGCGATCGGTGAGCCAGCCAAACCCGATCGCGCCCAGCACGGCGCCGGCGAGATAGGCGCTGTTGGCGAAGCCGACATCGAAGTTGGAGAATTTAAGCGTCGGACTGTCCTTCAGCGCGCCCGCCAGCGCACCGGCGAGCGTGACTTCAAGCCCGTCGAGGATCCAGGTGATGCCAAGCGCGGTCACCACGCGGGTGTGAAAACCGCTCCAGGTGAGACTATCGAGACGCGCGGGGATCGACGTCTCGATGATGCGGTCATGATCCGGCGACGGCGGCGCGTCAGCGTCACGCGTTGCGGAAGCAGTTGCAGGACTGGGCTGGATCGGCTGCAAATCCATCACGGAACCAACAAGAAATCACCCCGGAACGCAGCTTACCCCAAGGTGCTCATCCCCAAAATTTGCGGCAAACGGATGCCCGCCACGCACGACAACGTCCGCGACGCCGCCTGGTTCCCGCATCGCGGCATAGGAACCCGGACGGATTTGCCGATGTTGCTAGCTGAAAACAGGAGCTTGCAATGGCACCACGTCGCAAAACCAGCGCACGAAAGACCACGGCACAAAAGGGCACCAGAAGAAAAGCAACCACCACGCGGCGAAAGACCGGCACGCGCAAGACGTCATCGCGGCGCTGGTCGCAGCGGGTGACCGAGCGGAGCGACGCGCTCGATCTCGACCGCGGCGTGTTCAAGCAGACCAGCGCGAAGAAGATCGCGGCATCGCTGAAGCGCTCCGCCGAGCGAAGCAAGCGCCGCAAGGCCGGCGCCTACCGCTCGGCGCTGTCGATGCTGATCTTCTACATCAACCGCGCCGGCAAGACGCTGCCGCAGGCGCAACGTGCCCGGCTCGAACGCGCGAAGCTGGAGCTGAAGCACCAGTTCGGAAGGGAGTGACGGCGCGGCATCACGCAGCCCGGATGTTCGCCATGAAGCGGTCGAGTTCGTCGCGCAGGCGCGTGCTTTCGGACGACAGCGAGCGTGCCGAGTTCAGCACCTCCTCGGACGCCGAGCCGGTCTCGGTGGCGCCGCGGTTGACGAGGGTGACGCTGGTGGCGGCCTCCTGCGTGCCCTGGGCGACATTCTGCACGCTGCGGGCGATCTCCTGCGTCGCCGTGCTCTGCTGCTCGACTGCGCCGGCGATGTTGGCGGCGATCTCGGAGATCTGGCCGATGGTGCCGCCGATCTCCTTGATGGCGGCAACGGATTCCTGCGTCGCCGACTGCATGCCCGAGATGTGAGTGGAAATCTCCTCGGTCGCCCGCGCGGTCTGGCTGGCGAGCGATTTCACCTCGGAGGCGACCACCGCGAAGCCGCGGCCGGCATCGCCGGCGCGTGCCGCTTCGATCGTCGCGTTCAGCGCCAGCAGGTTGGTCTGCTCGGCGATCGCGGTGATCAGCTTGACCACGTCACCGATCTGTTGCGCGGCGAGCGAGAGCTTGCCGATGCGGGCGTCGGTCTGTTCGGCCTGCTGCACCGCAGCATCGGCGATCCGGCTGGACTCCTTCACGCGGCGTCCGATCTCGTCGACGGAAGCCGATAGCTCTTCGGTCGCGGAAGCCACCGACTGCATGTTGCTCGACGCCTCCTCGGAGGCACCCGCTACCTGGCTTGAAAGGTTCTGCGTGGTCTCAGCGGTCCGCGTCAGCGTGCCCGCCGCGGTCTCGAGCTGCACCGCCGAGGCCGAGACGTTGGCGACGATCGAGCCGACCGCCGTCTCGAACTCGTCGGCGAAGTGGATCAGTTCGGCACGGCGCGCCGCGGCGCTCGCCTTGTTCTGCACCTCCTGGCTCGCGGCATCGCGCTCGGCCTTGGCGATCGCCTGGAGCTTGAATTCCTCCACCGCGCCGGCCATCTCGCCGAGTTCGTCCTTGCGGCCGAGCCCCGGCAGCACGACGTCGAAATTGCCGGCCGCAAGCTCGCGCATCGCGGCGCACATCGCCCGGATCGGGCGCGAAATGCCGGTTCCGAGCAGGAAGGCGAGCACAGCGCCGAGCACGAAGCCACCGGCGGCGAGCACCAGAATGAACCGCTCGGTCGCGCCGATCGCGGCGTCCGACTCGGTTTCCATGCGCTTCTGGTCGGCGAGCAGGTCCGATTTCATCACGCCGGAGCCCTGGTTGATGGCGGCTGCGGATTCCGTCATCTCGAGGGTCAGCTCGTCGATCGATTTCGAGTTCTCGATCAGTTTCGAGAGCGCCTCCCGATACTCTTCGAGCATCTTCGTCAGCTCTTTCAGCGCAGCGACGACCTTCTCGTCGGTCGAGGAAATCGCCTTCAGCGAGTTCTCGACGAATTTCAGTCGCGCCAGCCCGCTCGTGCCGGTGATCTTGTCGGAATTGACCACGAAGGTACTGGCGAGCGCGGCCGCCGCCTGGAACTGCGAGGCGACCTGCTTGGCACCCATCTCGACGGCGGACAGTCCGGCTTCGGCCGCGTTGGAGGCGAGATCGTCGAGTTTGTAGCGCAGCGAGTTGCCGCCGCGGGCGAGCTGGTTCTGCGCGACCAGCCCGCTCTCTTCCTTGACCTTGAGGATCTCGGCAAAGATCTTGGTGAAGGCGCGGAACTCACGCTCGAGCTTGGTCACCTGCTCGACCCGCGCGGGGTCGGTGGTGCCCTTCATCGCCTGGAGGATGGCCTCTTTGAGGCTGGCCTCCGCCGCGAGCGCTGCCTTGCCGTCCTCTTCCTTGCCGGTCGCCACATAGTAGCGCGCCAGCGAACGGTAGGAGATCAGCTCACGGTCGATATTGCGCGCCAGATCGGCCTCCCGGACGCTCGCGCGGTAGGCGGCGACGCCGGCCGAGACACGCTCAAAGCCAAGATAGGCAAAGCCCATGCTGGCCGCCGTAATAGCCAGCACCGCGGCAAAGCCCAGGATGATTTTCGCACGAAATCGAAGGGTCGGCATTCGCGACCCCACACGCCCCAGTAGTCCCACCCCAACCCCCGTCTTCATTCTGAAAACAAGTGGCGTCCGGAAATCGTTGCCCGGACCCGACGCGCAAAGCTAAGGCAGAATGGATAAGAGCTAGTAAATTCGGCAGACATTTCGGAGAAGTTGTGGAGTCCCCCTCCGGGAAGCGCAGCTCGTCGCTGTCACCGATGTCATGGCCGTGACAAAGGTGGCCAAAATCGTAGTTGCCAAGTTCCTCGCCGCTGTTTCTAATTGGAATAATTAAAAGCATCCGGAGGAACGACGCGTGTCTACAGTCAAGCTGACGGTGAACGGCAAAGCGGTATCCGTCGACGTCGAGGACCGAACCCTCCTCGTCCATCTCCTGCGCGAAAACCTGAACCTGACCGGAACCCACGTCGGCTGCGATACCAGCCAATGCGGCGCCTGCGTCGTCCATATCGACGGGCGGGCAGTGAAGTCCTGCACCGTGCTGGCGGGCCAGGCGGCGGGTTCGAACGTCACCACCATCGAAGGCATCTCCAAGGGCGACGAATTGCACCCAATGCAGGCGGCGTTCCGGGACAATCACGGCCTGCAGTGCGGCTACTGCACGCCGGGCATGATCATGTCGGCGATCGACATCGTCCAACGCTATGGCGGCGAGCTCGACGAGGCAACCGTTCGTCACGAGCTGGAAGGCAATATCTGCCGCTGCACCGGCTACCACAACATCGTCAAGGCGGTGCTGGACGCCGCCGGGCGCATGAAGGTCGCGCAGGCGGCGGAATAGCCGCCGCCGGCCACATCTCGTCAAAAGCCGCCGGGCTTCGATGGAAGCGGCGGGACATCACATCTCCGGTCGGGAGGAATTCACAATGGGCATCGAAGGCATTGGCGCAAGCGTCGTCCGCAAGGAAGACCGCCGTTTCATCACCGGCAAAGGCCGCTACGTCGACGACATCAAACTGGTGGGCATGACCTATGCCCAGTTCATCCGCAGCCCGCACGCCCACGCCAACGTCAAGAGCATCGATTCGAGCGAGGCCCTGAAAAAGCCCGGCGTGATCGCGGTGCTCACGGGCCAAGAGCTCGTCGACGACAAGATCGGCAACCTGATCTGCGGCTGGGCCATCACGTCGAAGGACGGCTCGCCAATGAAGATGGGCGCATGGCCGGCGATGGCGCCGGAGACCGTGCGCTTCGTCGGCCAGGCGGTCGCGGTGGTGATCGCCGAGACCAAGAACCAGGCCCGCGACGCCGCGGAAGCCGTGGTGGTCGATTATGAAGAGCTGCCGGCGGCGGCTGATATCAAGGCCGCGATCAGGCCGGGCGCGCCGCAGCTTCACCCGGAAGCCCCGGGCAATGTGGTCTATGACTGGCATCTCGGCGACGAGGCCGCGGTGAAGGATGCCTTCAGCAAGGCGGCGAATGTGGTGACGCTGGACCTCACCAACAACCGCCTGGTACCGAACGCGATGGAGCCGCGCTCGGCGGTCGCCGACTATGACGCGGCCGAAGAGCATTTCACGCTCTATACGACCTCGCAGAACCCGCATGTCGCCCGTCTCGTGCTGTCAGCCTTCTACAATATCGCGCCCGAGCACAAGCTGCGCGTGATCGCGCCCGACGTCGGCGGCGGCTTCGGCTCCAAGATCTACATCTACCCCGAGGAGATGGTGGCGCTGTGGGCCTCCAAGAAGGTCGGCCGCCCGGTGAAGTGGACCGGGGACCGCACGGAGGCTTTCCTCACCGACGCGCATGGCCGCGACCATGTCTCGAAGGCTGAATTGGCGTTCGACAAGGACAACAAGATCCTCGGCCTCCGGGTGAAGACCCACGCCAATTTCGGCGCCTACATGTCGCTGTTCTCCTCGGCGGTGCCGACCTATCTCTATGCGACGCTGTTGTCGGGGCAATACGTCATCCCCGCGATCTATGCGGAGGTGATAGGCGTCTATACCAACACCACGCCGGTCGACGCCTATCGCGGCGCGGGCCGTCCCGAGGCGAGCTATCTGATCGAGCGGATGATGGAGACCGCGGCGCGGCAGTTGAAGGTCGATCCGACGGAGCTGAGGAAGAAGAATTTCATCACCCAGTTTCCGTACCAGACGCCGGTGATCATGGCCTACGATACCGGCGACTTCCATGCCTCGATCGACGCCGCAATGAAGGCGATCGACTATGCCGGCTTCCCGGCGCGCAAGGCGAAGGCCAAAGCGGACGGCAAGCTGCGCGGCATCGGCGTATCCTGCTACATCGAAGCCTGCGGGATTGCGCCGTCAAAGGCGGTCGGCAGCCTGGGCGCCGGCGTCGGCCTGTGGGAATCGGCAGAGGTGCGCGTCAATCCGGTCGGCACGATCGAGATCCTCACCGGCTCGCACAGCCACGGCCAAGGCCACGAGACCACGTTCTGCCAGATCATCGCGGAGCGCCTGGGGGTTCCGATCAGCCAGGTCTCGATCGTCCATGGCGATACCGACAAGGTGCAGTTCGGCATGGGCACTTACGGCTCGCGCTCGATCGCCGTCGGTGGCGCGGCCATCGTGAAGGCGATGGAAAAGGTCGAGGCCAAGGCCAAGAAGATCGCCGCGCACGCGCTGGAGGCGTCCGAGAACGACATCGTGATCGAGAACGGCGAGTTCAAGGTCACCGGCACCGACAAGTCGATCGCGCTGCCGATGGTCGCGCTCGCCGCCTATACCGCGCACAATTTGCCTGATGGCATGGAGCCGGGATTGAAGGAGACGGCATTCTACGATCCCACCAACTTCACCTTCCCGGCCGGCGCGTATATCTGCGAGCTTGAGGTCGATCCCACGACCGGCAAGACCTCATTCGTCAACTTCGTGGCGGCGGATGATTTCGGCCGGCTCATCAACCCGATGATTGTCGCGGGACAGGTCCATGGCGGCCTCGCCCAGGGCATCGGCCAGGCGCTGCTCGAAGGCGCGGTTTACGACAGCAACGGCCAGCCGGTCACGGCATCGTTTATGGACTACACCATGCCGCGCGCCGATGACCTGCCGTCGTTCCAGATCTCGCACACCACGACGCTGTGCCCGGGCAATCCGCTCGGCGTCAAGGGTTGCGGCGAGGCCGGTGCGATCGGTGCATCGGCCGCGGTGATCAACGCGATCACGGATGCGATTGGCAACAACAAGTTAGAGATGCCGGCGACGCCTGATCGCGTCTGGCACACCATTCACGGTTGATACTTTCGTCATTCCGGGGCGACGCGAAGCGTCGAACCCGGAATCTGAAGCACGGACAAATCCCTCGAGATTCCGGGTCTGCGCCTGGCGGCGCATCCCGGAATGACTCGAGGGCCAAAGCAGGACCCAGGGAGCACCCCAATGTACGAGACCATTTATCATCGCGCTTCATCGGTCGACGAAGCCGCGGCCCTGTTCGCCAAAGGTGGGGAGCCGAAATATCTCGCCGGCGGCCATACGCTGATCCCCGTGATGAAGCAGCGGCTCGCGTCGCCGTCTGACGTCATCGATCTCGGCAAGATCAAGGAATTGATCGGCGTGGACGCGACGGCCGACGCGCTGACGATCAAGGCGGCGACGCCGCATTGTGACGTGGCGCAGAGCAGCGCGGCGCAAAAGGCGATCCCCGCGGTCGCCTATCTCGCCTCACTGATCGGCGACCCCGCCGTGCGCCATCGCGGCACGATCGGCGGCTCGCTCGCCAACAACGATCCCGCCGCCGATTACCCGGCCGCGGTGCTGGCGCTCGGCGCCACCATCAAGACCAACAAGCGCACGATCGCAGCCGATGATTTCTTCCAGGGCCTGTTCAGTACCGCCCTCGAAGACGGCGAGATCATCACAGCCGTGTCGTTCCCGATTTCGGCCAAGGCGGGCTACGCCAAATTCCCCCACCCCGCCTCGCGCTTTGCGCTGACCGGCGTGTTCGTCGCCAAGACCAAGGACGGTGACGTCCGCGTCGCCGCGACCGGCGCGTCGCAAAGCGGCGTCATGCGCGTCGGCCCGATCGAAGCGGCGCTGAAGGCGAACTGGTCGGCAGCCGCGCTCGACGGTGTGCAAATTCCGTCTGCCGGATTGCTCAGCGACATCCATGGCTCCGCCGACTACCGCGCCAACCTCATCAAGGTGATGGCGCAGCGCGCGGTGACGGCGGCAGGCTGATCCGGAGCATCCTACCATCCATCTATGCAAACGGCGCGCAGCGATGCGCGCCGTTCCACTTTCGATAAGGTCTTCGGAAAAAGCGCTTGCAAGGCCGGGCATATCGCCCGACAATTTAGCTAATCGCCTAATTAAAACACGGATGGAAACGTGCTCGACAAACCCGCCCCTCAGTCCGCTGTCCGCGCCTCCGGCCCGCTCGCCGGCACCCGCATCGTCGAATTCGCAGGCATCGGCCCCGGCCCATTCGCCTGCATGATGCTGGCAGATATGGGCGCCGAGGTCATCACCCTCGATCGCGTCGGCGCTGGCAAGAATCTCAAGGGCGTTTCGACGCGCGGGCGCAAGGTCGTCGAGCTCGACCTCAAGGACAAGGCCGCGGTCGCGCAGGTGCTCGATCTCCTCGCCAATGCCGATGCGCTGATCGAGGGCTTTCGTCCCGGCGTGATGGAACGGCTTGGCCTCGGGCCTGACGTCGTGCTCGCGCGCAATCCGAAGCTGGTCTACGGCCGCATGACCGGCTGGGGCCAGGAGGGCCCGCTCGCGAACGCCGCCGGCCACGACATCAACTACATCTCGATCACCGGCGCGCTGGCCGCGATCGGCACCAAAGAGAAGCCGGTGCCGCCGCTCAACCTGGTCGGCGATTTCGGCGGCGGCGCGCTCTACCTCGTGGTCGGCGTGCTCGCAGCCCTCCTGGAAGCATCAAAATCCGGCAAGGGCCAGGTGGTCGATACCGCGATGTGCGATGGCGCGGCGTCGCTGATGTCGATGTTCTTTGACCTGGCCGCAAGCGGCCGCTGGGTGGAAGGACGCGACCAGAATATGCTCGACGGCGGCGCGCATTTCTACGGCGTCTACGAATGCGCCTGCGGCCATTTCGTCTCGATCGGTTCGATCGAGCCGCAATTCTACGCCCTATTGCGCAAGCACGCCGGCCTCACCGACGCCGAGTTCGACACCCAGATGGACCGCAAGGCGTGGCCTGCGCTGAAAGAAAAGATCAACGAGATATTCAAGAGCAAGACGCGCGAGGAGTGGTGCAAGATCATGGAAGGCACCGACATCTGCTTCGCGCCGATCCTGACCATGGCGGAAGCCCCGAAACATCCGCATATGGCCGCGCGAAAGGTGTTCGTCGAACGCCATGGCGTCACACAGCCGGCGCCCGCGCCGCGCTTCTCGCGGACCCCGTCGGCGATCAGGGAGCCGGTGACGGCAGAGCTTGGCGATGTGCTGAGCGCGTGGAAGTCACGCGAATAGCTCCACACTCGTCATTGCGAGGAGCGCAAGCGACGAAGCAATCCATGCCTCCGCAAGCGGAAAGATGGATTGCTTCGCTTCGCTCGCAATGACGGGTTCCGTTACGCCGCGTGGTCCACCTTCAGCACGCCGCGACGAATCTGGTCTTCTTCGATCGATTCGAACAGGGCCTTGAAGTTGCCCTCGCCGAATCCGTCGTCGCCCTTGCGCTGGATGAATTCGAAGAAGATCGGCCCGATCGCATTCGCCGAGAAGATCTGCAGCAGCAGCTTGGTCTGGCCGCCATCGACCACGCCCTCGCCGTCGATCAGAATGCCGTTCTTCTGCAGCCGCGCAACGTCTTCACCATGCCCGGGCAGGCGCTGGTCGATCTTCTCGAAATAGGTGTCGGGCGGTGACGGCATGAACGGCAGGCCGGCCGCGCGCAGCGCTTCGATGGTGCGATGGATATCGCGCGCGCCGCAGGCGATGTGCTGGATGCCCTCGCCGCGATAGAGGTTGAGATATTCCTCGATCTGCCCGGAATCACCGGCATCCTCGTTGATCGGAATCCGGATCTTGCCATCAGGGCTGGTCAGGGCGCGCGAGAACAGGCCCGAGGCGCGGCCCTCGATGTCGAAGAAACGGATCTGACGGAAGTTGAACAGCTTGGCGTAGAAGCCGGTCCAGACATCCATGCGGCCGCGA
This sequence comes from Bradyrhizobium sp. 31Argb, assembly GCF_043638955.1. Lineage (NCBI taxonomy): Bacteria > Pseudomonadati > Pseudomonadota > Alphaproteobacteria > Hyphomicrobiales > Nitrobacteraceae > Bradyrhizobium > Bradyrhizobium sp. 31Argb. Next base: position 12,774 of record NZ_JBEGDB010000208.1, read on the forward strand.
TGGACGTTATGGGTGAGGTGATCGATGTAATAAAGCCCCGAGCCCTCCGGCCGCGGGTCTTTCTCGCCGAGCCATTCGAACTCGAGATCATAGGCCGAGCCGTTTGCGCCGTAGCGATCGACCAGATAGAGCAGGCTGCCGCCGATGCCCTTGATCGCGGGAACATCGAGCGTCTTCTGCGCGGCATTATCGGCCGGCTCCGCGCCGAGCGACAGCGCGCGCTCATAGGCGCGCCTGGCATCGACCACGCGGAACGCCATCGACGGCGCGCACGGCCCATGCGCGGCGACGAAGTCATGGCCATGCGCGCCCGGCTCCTCATTGACGAGATAGTTGATGTCGCCCTGGCGATAGAGCGTGATCTGCTTCGTCTTGTGGCGGGCCACCGGCACATAGCCCATCAGCTTGAACAGGCGGTGCAGCTCTTCCTGATGCGGGTGGGCATATTCGACGAACTCGAAACCATCCGTGCCCATCGGATTGTCGGCCGTGATTTCGGCCGGCGGTGCATCGTGAGGAAACGGACCCATTGCGATTCTCCCTACTTGATTGACAGGAATCTCCACCGACCGGGCCGCAAGGTGCATGCATAATGACGCGCGATAGGCTAGTATCATGCACAATACGTGCACCTCAACGGCAAATGACGCATGATTCAGTTGGACACGTTCGATCTCAAGATCCTGGCCGCCTTGCAGGACGATGGCCGGCTGACCAATCAACAGCTCGCCGATCTCATTGGTCTGTCGGCCTCGCAATGCTCGCGGCGGCGGATGCGGCTGGAGGAGGAGAAGGTGATCTCGGGCTATCACGCCGACCTCGCCGGCGAGGCGCTCGGCTTCGAGCTGATCGCCTTCATCCAGATCACGCTGGCGACGCACTCGCCCGACAACGCGAAGAAATTCCGGGAGCTGGTCAACCGTGTGGATGCGATCCAGGAAGCCTATTCGCTGACCGGAGACGCCGACTATCTCTTGAAGGCGGTGCTGCGCGACCTCAAGAGCCTGTCCGACATCGTCAACAATGTGCTGATGCCGCACCAGAGCGTCGCCCATGTGCGCTCTTCGATCGTGCTGGACAGGCTGAAGGAGAGCGCGAAATTGCCGTTGAAGGCGCTGCAGCGAGCATGATCCGGAAAAGTGGGAATCGGTTTTCCCTCGCGACAAACGCGGAGCGTTTGCGCGGAGATCATGCTCAAACAGAGTGTGGCGCAAATCGAGGGAATTCCGTCATTCGAATTGCGGGCCTAGAGCATTTTCGGTTCTGATTGAATCAGAACCGAAGCTCTAGTTTCTTGTTTTGACGCGTTTTCTTCACGCGAACCGGTATCCACTTCGCTCGAAAACGCTCTAGCATTACAGTTGTCTTTTTGTTTTGAAGTGCGCGCGCTGGGCGGCGGCCTGGTGAGCTCTACGCCAAAGT
>NZ_JBEGDB010000209.1:0-14174 GCF_043638955.1 Bradyrhizobium sp. 31Argb
TCCCGAAGCGACGCCGCCCACAACGCAAGCGTCTCCTCAATCGACGCTGCCTGCGTCCACGATCTTCGAATCATGGTCACCCATGGACTCAGAATCCTCAGTCAATTACAACTGTAATGCTAGATAACGTCGCTGTTACCGTTTCAGGTGCTTGATCCGTGGCCGGCTCTCGACCGATTGCCGCACGGTGACCTCGGCGGTCTCCGCTCTGAAAGGCGGATCATTGAGCTTGCGCCGGCTGAGCCACGGCTGCACCACGTTGAGCCAGAGCTCGCGCATCCCCATGATCGAGATCGAGATGCCGAAGGGGATCAGGAAGTACAGGATGCGGAACACGACCAGCGTGGCCAGCAACTGCTCCTTGGAGAATTCCGGCAGCGCCACCAGCATCGCGGCGTCGAACACTCCGATCGATCCGGGCGCGTGGCTTGCGAAGCCGAGCAGGGTGGCCAGGATGAACACCACGGCCAGCGAGACGAAATCGATATAGGGCTCGGTCGGCATCAACAGATACATCGCGAGCGCGCAGAAACCGAGGTCGACGACGCCGATCAGGATTTGCACGAGCGTCAGCTTCGCGGACGGCAATACCACCTTCCAGCCGTTCTGGCCGAGCTCGCGGCGGCCGGTGCCGGTCACGAGCCAGACCAGATAGGCGCCGATGCCGGCAAGGCAGCCCACTCCGATCAGCCGGTTCATGGCCGCCGGCAACAGGTCCATCGAGGTCGCCGCCGCGGGATGCCAGACCATGCCGATCCCGAGCACGAAGAGATTGCCGAGCCAGAAAGTCAGGCCGGAGAGGAAGCAGATCTTGGCGACGTCGATCGCGGTCAGGCCGTAGTCCGAATAGATGCGGAAGCGGATCGCGCCGCCGGTGAAGACGGTGGCGCCGATATTGTGGCCGATGGTGTAGCTGGTGAAGCTGGACAGCGCCGCGATGCGGTAGGGGATATGGGTCTTGCCGATCGTCCGAAGCGCGAAGAAGTCGTAAAAGGTTAACGTGCAGAAGGCGCCGACCACGCACAGCGCGGCGAGCGCAATGCGATGCGGGGCGATCTCGGTCAACGCCGTCAGGACCAGGGCGGTATCGACGCCCTTCAAGGTCCGGACCAGATGGGTCACCGCCAAGACGATGATGATGACGCTCGCGGCGATCCCCAGCCGTTTCCAGCCGATCTTTTCCTTGAAGCCACGCCCAAGCGCGGTCAGCAGCCGATGCATTCGTCCTCCCGGCGGGGCGGCATTCTTAAGAAGGCCCGTTACGTGGTCACATGGGGTAACGGGTGACGGTCAAACGCACCGTGCCCCAGCACCCATAAGGCAAAACGGTAGATTTGTGCAGCCCTTGACAAGCCACGCTTCCGCCTTCGTTCGTGATTTCTGTCATACGCGGTACATATGTCTGGGCATCGGAAAATGTGAGTCGCCGCTGGCGGTCCTGTCGGTTCAATTCGTCGCAACGTTCCGCTGTTCCGTCCCCCGGTTCTTGCTCCGGTTCTTGCGGTTTCGCTGGAACGTCCGTCCATCCAGCCGGTTAGCGCAGGTATCAGCAAGCAGAACATGGCGTTGTGCGGGGGACGAGGAGGTGGCCGCGCGTCATGTTCCCAGAACGAAGGTATACGCGCAATGGGACTCTTCAGTAAAGACATCAAGAGCATGAATGACTTGTTCGTGCACCAATTGCAGGACATCTATTACGCCGAGCAACAACTTGTGAAAGCGCTGCCGAAGATGGCCAAAAAGGCCTCCGATCCGCAGCTCAAACAGGGATTTCTGACCCACCTGGATGAAACCAAAACGCATGTGCAGAGACTGGAGCAGGTATTCCGGATGCATGGCGCCCAGGTGAAGGCGGTTGATTGCCCGGCGATCGACGGTATCATCGAGGAAGCCGACGACGTGGCCGCAGAGGTGGATGACAAGAACGTGCTCGACGCCGCGCTGATCAACGCCGCACAGGCCGCCGAGCATTATGAGATCGTCCGCTACGGCAGCCTGATCGCCTGGGCACGGCAGCTCGGTCGCAACGACTGCGCTTCCATCCTGCAGAAGACGCTGGACGAGGAAAAAACGACCGACAAGAAGCTGACCTCGATCGCCGAAGGCAAGGTCAATCTCAGGGCGGCGGGCTAGATCACGATCCGGCCACGTTTGACTGGGCTGCAGCTCATAAGTGTGATTTCCGGGCAAACGCTTCGGTCGCCGGGCGAAAGCCGGTTCCGGATGGTCCGGATCATGCTCTCGGCATTTCGGACATTGAGACAAAAAGCCGCGCCGGAATAATCCGGTGCGGCTTTTTGTACCGGTTGCTGCCATCCGCGATCACCATTCGATCGGTACCGAAATGTATTCGCGAAACGACGGGCTATGTCTGGCGTTGGCTCTCCGTCGAGGTGATCCATGCAAGACCTGCCGCTCAAGACCCGACAATATGCACAATATGCGGACGTGCCGCCCCGTCCGGCCGAAAAACCCGTGCCTTCGCGGCTCGCGGCCTCGCTGACGCTAGCGGCGATGAGCCTCGGCTACGGCGTGGTGCAGCTCGACGTCACCATCGTCAACACCGCGCTGCATGCGATCGGCGGCGCGCTTGGCGGTGGCGTGTCCGAGCTGCAATGGGTGGTGAGCGCCTACACTATCGCCTTTGCCGCCTTCATTCTGACCGCCGGTGCGCTCGGCGATCGCATCGGCGCCAAACGGGTTTTCATGACCGGCTTCGCGCTGTTCACAGCGGCGTCGCTTGCCTGTGCGCTGGCGCCGGACGCACCGCTCCTGATCGCGGCGCGCTGCATCCAGGGACTGGCGGCCGCGATCCTGGTGCCGAATTCGCTGGCGCTGCTCAGCCATGCCTATCCGGATGAGAGGTCGCGCGGCCGCGCTGTCGCGGTCTGGGCGGCGGGCGCCAGCGTGGCGCTGACGGCCGGCCCGTTCCTCGGCGGCGCACTGATCGCGCTCACCGGCTGGCGCGCGATCTTCCTGGTCAACCTGCCGATTGGTCTTGCCGGCCTCTGGCTCACCTTCCGCTACGCCGATGAGACCACGCGTTCGCTTTCGCGCGAGGTCGACCTGCCTGGTCAAATCGCAGCGATTGCGGCGCTTGGGTCGCTTGCCGGCGCCCTCATCGAGGGCGGCGCGCGCGGCTGGCAAGACCCGTTCGTGGTCGCAGGCTTTGCGGCGTCCACGGTGCTGAGCGCGCTGTTCGTCTGGCGCGAAGCCCATGCGCCGCAACCGATGCTGCCGCTGTCGCTGTTCGGGCAGCGAATGTTCACGGCGACGTCGCTCACTGGTCTCCTCGTCAACGTCGCCCTTTACGGGCTGATCTTCGTGTTGAGCCTGTATTTCCAGGAGATCAACGGCCTGTCGGCATTTCAGACCGGGCTTGCCTTCGTGCCGATGATGGGCGCGGTGCTGCCCGTCAATCTGATCGCGCCGCACATCAGCGAGCGTATCGGCGCGCCCGCGACCATCGGCAGTGGTGCGCTGCTGTCGGCAGCGGGATGCCTGGCATTGCTCGGCTTGGGGCCTGACGCCGCCTATTGGGCGATCTGCGCGCAACTGATCGCGATGAGCAGCGGGCTCGGTCTTTTGGTCCCGCCGCTGACGTCGACGCTGCTCGGCAGCGTCGAGAAGTCGCGCTCGGGAATTGCAGCCGGCGTGCTCAATGCGACCCGGCAGACCGGCAGCGTGCTCGGCGTCGCGCTGTTCGGCTCGCTGGTCGGTCGGTCCACAGCGTTCATCGCTGGCCTGCACGCCTCGTTGCTGATCTCGGCCGGCCTGCTGCTTGCGGCCGCTGCCGCGATCATGCTTGGCGCCCTGCGGCGGGACCGGGCCATGGCGTGACCCGCGTCATTGCGCGCGCCGGTTGCGGATTGAGCCGATTTTTGTCGCCGGCTCAAAACTTCGTTCACCATCTGCAGAACGAGTTCCACTGCGGTTACCCCAAATCCACCAACTGGAGGGCTGCTACGGCGCAGTAGGGGAACTGCAATGTACCAAGTCCTGATTTGCCTGACGACGCAGCACGATTGGCGGTTCGTCATCCTTGCCCTGGCGACCTGCTGGCTCGCCGGCGCGGTCGCGATCAGCCTGTTTCACCGGGCCAGAGCGTCGCAAGGGCTTCCGCGCGTGGTCTGGATCGGGCTGGATGCGGTGGCCGGCGGCTGCGGGATCTGGGCGACGCATTTCATTGCGATGCTGGCCTATCAGCCCGGCATGGGCGTTGGATACGACATTCCGCTCACCCTGCTGTCACTGGCTGTTGGGGTGTCGATCGTCACGGTGGGCTTGACGGTTGCCTTGCTGAACAACCGCGTCTCGACGGCAGCAACTGGCGGCGCGATCGTTGGCGTTGGCATTGCCGTCCTGCACTATGTCGGCATGATGGCCGTTGCACTTCCGGCGCGCGTCGTATGGTCGCCCGGCATCGTGCTCAGTTCGGTGCTGATCGGCAGCCTGTTCGCGGCGCTGGCGCTCGTGGTTGCGACGCGCAGCGATGATCGCAACCACGGCATCGGCGCGACCGCACTGCTGACACTGGCCGTCGTCTCGCTCCATTTCACTGCAATGGGCGCAATAACCGTCATTCCCGATCCCAGCGTCGCCGTTGACGAGATGTCGATTTCGCCGGTCGCGCTTTCCTCCCTGACGGCGATCGTGACCTTCGCGTTTCTCGGGATCACGCTGGTTGCGGCCATGCTCGACCGCCGCGCCAAGGGCGAAATGCGCCAGCAGAAGGTTCTGCTCGACACCGCGCTCGGCGACATGTCGCAGGGCCTGTGCATGTTCGATGCGGATGGCCGCATCCTCCTGGCCAACGACCGTTACGGCGCGATGATGGGCCGGTCCAGCATTCCGCTGCGGGGGCGCCTGCTGCGCGATGTCCTGCGGGACCAGAAGCTGAACGGCGACTGGGACGGCGATCCCGATCAGTTCGTTGCCGATGTGATGGCGGAAGCCGGCGCCGGCAACACCGTGACCAAGGTCGTGACGAGGGAGGGCCGCTCGATCCGCGTGGTCGATCAGCCGATGAAAGGCGGCGGCTGGGTCGCGACCTTCGAGGACATCACCGAGTGGCAGCAGGCGCAGGAGCGGATTTCGCACATGGCGCGCCATGACGCGCTGACCAATCTGCCCAACCGGACGCTGTTTCGCGAACAGCTCGAAAAGGGATTGCGGCTCGCCCGGCGCAGCGACCAGCTCGCGGTGTTCTGCCTCGATCTCGATCATTTCAAGATCATCAACGATTCGCTCGGCCATCCCGTCGGAGATGCGCTGTTGAAGGCGGTCGCTCAGCGGCTCGGCGAATGCGTCACCGAGAACGATACCGTGGCCCGGCTCGGCGGCGACGAATTCGCGATCGTGCAGTTCTGCGGGGATTGCGACCCATCGGCGGTGGCCGCGCTCGCCAGCCTCGTCGTCGAGAAAATCGCGGCTCCTTACGACATCGGCGGCCATCAGCTCGTGATCGGCGTCAGCATCGGCATCTCGCTGGCGCCCGAGGACGGCAAGAATCCGGACGAATTGTTGAAGAAGGCCGATCTCGCGCTCTACCGTGCCAAGGCAGACGGCCGCGGCACCTATCGCTTCTTCGAGACCGGGATGGACGCACGCGCGCAAGCGCGGCGCATGCTCGAGCTCGACCTGCGCAAGGCGCTGCAGCGTGACGAATTCGAGGTCCATTATCAGCCGATCCGCGACGTCGCCCACGACCGGATCGTCGCCTGCGAGGCCCTGCTGCGCTGGAATCATTCGCTGCGCGGGCTGATCCCGCCGGGCAATTTCATCGGGCTTGCGGAAGAAACCGGGCTGATCGTTCCGATCGGCGAATTCGTGCTGCGCCAGGCCTGCGCGGATGCGGCCGGCTGGCCGCAGGACGTCGCCGTCGCGGTCAACCTGTCGCCGATCCAGTTCAAGAACCCGAACCTGGTGTCGTCGGTGAAGGCGGCGCTTGAGGCCACCCGCCTTGCGGCGGATCGGCTCGAGCTCGAGATCACGGAGACGGTGCTGCTGCAGAACAGCGCCGCGACGCTCGCTGTGCTGCACGAATTGCGCGCGCTCGGCATCCGCATCTCGCTGGACGATTTCGGCACCGGCTATTCGTCGCTGAGCTATCTTCGCAGTTTCCCGTTCGACAAGATCAAGATCGATCGCTCGTTCGTCAGTGACCTCGCGACGCGGGAAGATTCCATGGCGATCGTCCGCGCCGTGACCGGGCTCGGCAAGAGTCTCGGCATCGTCACCACGGCGGAGGGGGTCGAGACCGATGCGCAGTTCGATCTGCTGCGTCGCGAGGGATGCACGCAGGCGCAGGGCTATCTGTTCAGCGCGCCACGTCCCGCCGCCGAGGTGAAGAAGATCCTGGCGGAAAGGTCGCCGCAGCGCCTGAGCGCTTAATTCCTACGCAGCGCGAAATGCGCGCCGCAAAACGCCATCGCGCCGCCGAGACATAGCGCGGCAAGGCCGGCCTCTACGATCGAGATGGTGGAGATCGAACTCGGTGCCGAGGCCACCTGGCCGGCGCCGGCGAGGATCAGGACGCCGACGGCGATCAGGAATTGCCGCATCCGCGGCGGGATCTCGCCCGAGACGGCGCTGTGCATCAGGTTCGCGGTGAAATAGCCGCCACAGAACGCCACCGTCGCGATCAGCCACCAGGCGATCGCCGCGCCCGCCGGCATCGATTCGTGCGTGTCGGAGCGCCACAGCCCGCCAAGATCAAGGCCGTAGCGTGTGCCCAGCATGTGCACGGCGAGCGCCAGCAGCACGCCGGAAATCATGGCGCCGCCAAGGATCAGGCGGCGTGGAAAAGAGGTCGTCTCGGCCATGCTCCGGTTGTAGGATGAAGCTGGCGCGCCGCGCAAGCGGCGCTGTCAGCCGATTGTTCCGGGTTGTGGAATTTGCCGACGTCATCAGCCAACAATAGCGCGGAGTCAGGCGAGGGCGCATCGACGCTTTATGCTTACAAGGCATCATTGATCGGATCGGCGCATCAATTCGAGTTGACTGATGCCGGCCTGTCGTGGCGCATCGCCGGCCGCTCCGGCGTCTGGCCTTATCGCGATATCTCGGCGGTCCGCCTCTCATACCGTCCGGTGTCGATGCAGTCGCGCCGTTTCCGTGCCGATATCGAGAATGCCAATGGCGGACGCTTCGCCATCCTCTCGACCACCTGGCAGACCGCAACGCTGATGGCGCCCCAGGATCACGGCTACCGCGCCTTCATCGAGGAATTGCACCGGCGGATGAAGGCGGCCGGCAGCAAGGCGGTGCTGACAGGTGGGCTCGGGCCCGTGACCTATGCGGCCGCGCTCGCGGTGTTGGCGGTGCTGGCGGTCGCGATGATCGGGCTTTTGCTGCGCGCGTTGTTCACCGGCGAATTCATCGCCGTGCTGTTTCTGATTGGCTTCGCCGTCCTGTTCGCCTGGCAGATCGGCGGCTTCGTCGGGCGCAACCGGCCGCGCAGCTACAGCTTCGATCATCTGCCGGATAAGTTGCTACCGTAGCGTTTACGTACGCGATGCAAGATGATCGCAACCGAGCGCAATGAAAAGTGACTTCGCGGAATCTTCCGTTCGCGGCATCGTCCTGTCCTATCAATGGGGCGAGGAAATGCATGGAGGATCGAAGCGCGCGCCTTCCGACCGAGGCGGAGATTGCCGAGATCAACGCAAGGCATCTGATCTGCACGCCCCTCAAACCAGCCGATCTCCTGTTCGTCTTCGGCACGCGCCAGGACGTCGATCTCCGGGTCGATGAGGCCTGTCGGCTCTGGCGTGAGGGTTTTTTCCGCTGGTCGATCGTCAGTGGCGGGGTGACGCCGGGCTCCCATTGTTCCGAATGCGAAATCATCAAGGCAGCGATGGTCGCACATGGCATCCCGTCCGAGATCATTCTCGAAGAACATTGCGCGGTGAATACCGGCGAGAACGTGATCCTTTCTCTGCCCATCATCGATGCGGCATTGGGATTGGAAAATATCCGCAGCGTCATTTGCCTCGGTAACAGTTGGACGGCGCGGCGCTATCCGATGACGCTGCAGCGGCATTGGCCGGAGGTCGAGAAGATGCTGGTGACGGTCGATTGTTTTGCTACGCCGCGCTCGCAGTGGCACACCGATCCGGAATTTCGCCGCCGCGTGCTACGCGAGTGGGACAAGATCGAACCATACAAGGCCAAAGGCTTCATCGCGGAATGGCCGGTCACGTGAGAGACGGAGGCTCTATTCGGTCGCGTCAAAATCCTCTTCCTTCGCGATCAAGATGCCCGATAGCGCTCGCAGTCCGGTTTCGAGCTGCTCCAGCGTCGGCGCGCCCAGTGCGAGGCGGACGGCGTTGGGTGCATGTCCCGGGGCGACCGCAAAGGTCGTCGACGGCGTCAACGCGATGTCGCGGCGGGCGGCTGCGGCCACGAAAGTCTGCGAGCGCCAATGCGGCGGCAATGTCAGCCAGAGATGATAGGCCTTGGCATTGGCCTGGATTTCGAAGCCAGCGAGCAATTTTGCGGCCATCTGCTGGCGGCGCGCCGCATCGATTCGCTTCAGCCGCGTGAGCTCGGACACGGTGCCATCGCCCATCAGCCGCTGCCCGGCCGCAAACGCATAGCCTGACGCCGTCCATCCGCCGGAGCGGACGGACGCCATGATGATCTCGCGCAGCCGTAGCGGAGAAACGATGAAGCCGAGCGCAAGCCCGGGCGCGACCTTCTTCGAGAGACTGTCGAGCACGATGCAGCGGTCGGGAGACAGCGCAGCGAGCGGCGGCTCATCGTCGAGAAATCCGTAGACCGTGTCCTCGATGATGGTGAGGTCGAGCTTCTCGACTACACGCAGCAGATCGGCGCGCCGCGCGGCCGGCATCGTGATGCCCAGCGGGTTTTGAATGGTTGGCTGCAGATAGAGCGCCGTGAGATGTGCCTCGCGGTGCGCTTTCTGCACCGCGTCGGGCCGCACGCCGTGCTCGTCCATCGCGAGCGGCACCAGCGCCACGCCAAGCCGCACCGCGATGCCCTTGATGAAGGGATAGGTCAGCGCCTCGACGCCGCAGCGCCCGCCCGGCGGCACCAGGGCGGCGAGCGCGGCTGCGATGCATTGCCTGCCGTTGGCTGTGAAGACGATCTGCTCGGCGCCGGGAGACCAGGTCTTGCGGGCAAGGAACGCCGCCGAGACCTGTCGCACGGCTTGCGTGCCCGTGCTGGTCGACGGCCGCAATGCGGCCTCGAGCGCCTCCGTCCGCTCCAGCCCTTGCAGGCTTTTCGCGATCATCGCCGCCTGTTGCGGCAGCAGCGGATAGTTGAATTCCATGTCGATGCGCGCGCCATGCGCTTCGGGCGACGGCGCGTTGCCGTGCCGCGCGTCGCCGGAAATGAAGGTGCCGCGGCCGACTTCGCCGACGACGAGGCCGCGTCGCAACAGTTCGGTGTAGACCCGGCTCGCGGTCGACACCGCGATCTTGCGCTCATAGGCGAAACTGCGTTGTGGCGGCAGGCGGTCGCCAGGTTTCAGCGCGCCGCCGGCGATCTCGGCGGCAATGGCGTCGGCAAGTCGCAAATATTCGAACTTCGACATTATTGCACCGAGGACAATGTTTCACTTGAACCGAGATCAATACCGGATCATTTAGAGAGCATCAACCCTGCGATTGTACTGAGGGCGCGCAAGCAATCCGAAGGCAATACGGCGCTGCGACAGCATTTGCGCCGACGGCATCGCTTTGCCGCGCGGGAGACAGCCGGAGAGAAGACGATGTCGACGCTATCCTCAGCCGCAGGCCGGCCCGCGCAGCCGGGCGCATCAGGCGGGCTGGTTCGCTGGATCGGGGCGGGCGCGCACGCGCTGCTCGGCTATCTGGATCGCCGCGCCGCCATCAAAACACTTCGCGGACTGGATGACCGCGCGCTGCGCGACATCGGCATCTCACGCTGCCAGATCGAGGCCGCCGTTGGCGGCGCGCTCAATCCCGCGATGGGAAAGCTTCGCTAGAAAACGTTCTAATGCCGCACCACCAGCACCGAACACTTGGCGTAGCGCACCACATGGCCGGCGTTGGAGCCGAGGAAGTAGGTGCGCATCGCCGGCCGGTGTGAGGTCATCACGATCAGGTCGGCGTGCATTGCAGCAGCTTCCTCGAGGATCTCGTGATAGATGCCGCCCTGTCGCACCACGCTGGAAATGCGCGACGGCTCGATGCCGCTTTCGCGTGCCACGATCGCGAGCGCTTCCTCGGAGGTCTGCTGCTGTTGGGCATCGAAATCGGCCGGCACATATTCGGCCAGCATCACCGGTGTCATCGGCAGCACGTTGAGCAGGCGCACCGTGCCCTTCCAGCTTTCCGCAAGCGTTGCCGCAGTTGCGATCGCGGGCTTCGCAAGCTCGGTGTCGGCCAAATCGATCGGCACCAGAATGGACTTGAACATCCACGCCTCCTGTCCGCTCAACATTGACACGGCAAGCGGCGATACGCGCCGGCTGCCTTGACTCTAGTTTTGACGCGTTTTCTTCACGCGAACCGGAATCCACTTCGCTCGAAAACGCGCTAGTCGTCCGAAGTCTGCTTCAATAGTTTCGGGCTGACAAACTGTACGAGCTTGCCGCGACGGAACGCCACGTCGGTCCAGTCGTGCGTCGGGAAGTCGAAGATTGCAAGGCCCGACGTCGGCAGGTTGTGATCGAGCGCTTTCTTCGCAGCCGCATCGCCGCCGCCAATGAGGGTGAGGGCGAACTCATGCATGCCGGGATTGTGGCCGACCAGCATCAGCCGTTTGGGGTCGCTGACCGAGGCCATGCGAACCGTGTGCAACAGCTCGGTCGGATCGGCGCCGTAGAGTTCCGGCAGGAATTCGACCTCCGGCCGCGGTATGAGCCCTTTCATCGCCTCCCAGGCGACTTCCCAGGTCTGATGCGCCCGGACCGCGGGCGAGACCAGCACGCGGTCGGGAAACGGCGGATGCCGGCCGATCCAGGCGCCGATCTCGGCGGCATCACGGTGGCCGCGCTCGTCGAGCCGGCGGTCGTGATCCTGGCCCGTGGGCGATTCGGTTTCGGTCTTGGCGTGACGCAACAGCATCAAACGGCGCATGGCGCAATCTCAATTCGGCGTGTTCTGGATTAATCTACATGCTCATGCCCGCGACAAGGTGACAAGCCGTGTTGCGGTCCGTAAGAAAACGATATGAGCGAGCCTTCCACAAGTGCGACCGACGATCGCGATGCTGCGATGCCGTTCCCCTCGCGCCTTTCGGTCGAGCTGGACGTCGATATCTGCGTGGTCGGGGCTGGGCTTGCCGGACTGACGGTGGCGCGGGAAGCGGCGCGGCTTGGCGCCAGCGTTGCAGTGCTCGAAGGCCGCCAGGTCGGCTGGAACGCCTCCGGCAACCAGCTCGGCACGGTGATGCCGGGATTCAATCTTCCGGTGTCCGAACTGATCGAACGCGTCGGGTTGGAAGACGCCCGCGAACTCTGGGCGCTGTCGAAGGCCGGCGCCGATTACGTTCGCGCGACCGCGACCGAGGAACTGATCCCGGGCATCGCGTTGAGCGAGGGTGCGCTGCAGGTTTCCACTGTCGATGTCGGCGAGACCCTGATCAGCCGGCTGCAGACGCTGGCTGAGGATTTCGAGACCGAGGTCGAGGGCTGGCAGGTCGACCGTGTGCGCAGCACCATCAGGACCAACCGCTATTTCCATGGCATCTACTATCCCAAAGCGTTCCAGGTCGACGGCCGCAAATATGTGCATGGCCTGGCAGCGCTGGCGCAGCGGGCCGGGGCGCGCATCTTCGAGGACACGCCGGTGGTCAGCATCGACTTCTCCGGCATCCGCAAGCGCATCGTTACGCCTTCGGCGCGCTTGCGCGCGAACCATATCGTGCTCGCTGGCAACGTGCATCTCGGCGCGCCGCTCCAGCGCCTGTCGGACACGCTGCTGCCGGTCTGGCGCTATGCGGCGGTGACTGAGCCGCTTGGCGAACGGCTCGCGGAGGCGCTCACCTTTCACGGCTCGGTCAGCGACGGCGACGGCATCGATCATTTCCGCGTCGTCGATGGCGACCGGCTGATGTGGGCGAGCCCGGAGACGACGTGGAATGCGAAGCCGCAGCGTTTCGCGCCCGCCATCAAGCGCCGCATCGCGACCATCTTTCCGCAACTCGGCAAGGTCGGGATCGACGATGTCTTCGGCGGCGCCGTTGGTGTGACCGTGCATGGCATGCCGCAGATCGGTGAATTGCGCAAAGGCCTCTGGGTCGCAAGCGGCTTTGGCCGGCAAGGCATGAACACCTCGGCGATGGCGGGGCTGTTGATCGCGCGCAGCATCCTGTGGGGTGACGAACGCTGGCGGCTGTTCTCGCCGTTCGAACTGGTCTGGGCGGGCGGGACCACCGGCCGCGTCGCTGCGCATCTGATCAACCTTTGGGGGCGGGGCGCCTCCGCCGCCGCCAACGTACTGGCGCGCTATCGGGAAGGTCTGCGCGTCAAAGAGCGCATCCGCAACGCACGTCTCGCGGAGGCCAATCGCCAGTACGGCACCCTGCCGCGGCCGCCGCGCCGCGGACCCGCGCCCGGTGGCCAGCGGGCCACGCACCCGCAGCCGCCCGCGCCGCAGGAGCCGTATGGCTCAAGCTCGCAGAAAAGTGAGGAGGTCAGGGACTGACCGGTGTAACGTCGCAACCGGGTGCGCCGTATCTGACAGCGAACAATCGTCCGCCTCCACGGAGACCATCATGATTGACCGCCGTTTCCTGCTCGCGTCCGTCGCCGGCCTGTTCAGCCTCGCCGCTTTCCGCTGGCTGCGCGGTTCGCCGGCGAAGGCCGCCGAGAAATTCGAGATCGAGAAAACCGACGCCGAGTGGCGCGCGCAGCTCACGCCGCAGCAATATGAGATCCTGCGCAAGCAGGGCACGGAGCGGCCCTGGTCCAGCCCGCTGCTGAAGGAGCATCGCAAGGGCACCTTCGCCTGCGCAGGCTGCGACCTGCCGCTATTCTCCTCCGACACCAAGTTCGAAAGCGGTACCGGCTGGCCGAGTTTCTATCAACCGCTCGAAAACGCCGTCGGCACCACCGAGGACCGCACCTTTGGCATGGCGCGCACGGAGGTGCATTGCCGGCGCTGCGGCGGCCATCTCGGCCACGTCTTCGACGACGGCCCGAAGCCGACGGGCCTGCGCTACTGCATGGACGGTTTCGCGCTGGTTTTCCACCCGGCGACCGCCTCGGCCACCTGAATCTATCTTCATCACGCGAGATGTAACGAGCACAAAAAAAGGCCTCCCTCTCGGAGGCCTTTTTTCCTTGATCGCACGATCGCCTTACGCCGACTTGCGCTCGCCCTCCTGCGCGGGGGCATCGAGCTTCCTTGCGCTCTCCAGTAGCGCCTCCTCGTGGGCGATCAGCTTCTTCGATTCCTTCAGCGCGTGATAGAGGTCGCCGTTGAGGATGTGGTTGTTGATGCCCTCGATGAACGGCCAGCCGCTGGGCATGGCCGTGATGATGTCGCGCACCAGGCTGAAATAGGTCGGATGGTGCGCCATCGGATCGGGCGAGAGATACATGAGCTGCACCGCGAGATAGATCAGCTTGGCCGGCGTGTCGGCCGTCTCCGGCGTCAGAATGTCCTTCTCGCGCAGGATCGGAATCTTGTCGCCGTCGATCAGGAGGCGAGCCCGCTGATCGGTGTTGGTGACCACGCAGGAGCCGATGATAATCCGCTCGTTTGGCTTCAGCTCGACCTTCAATGCCATTCCCGTTCTCCTCTGCCGCCATCCGCGCGATGCGTCGTTGCGACGAAATCGAATCATGTCTGGCTCGCATCCGCCGTTAAGACCGATGGCGGCCGATCGCGCCGCAATCCTTTCCGATCATGGTTAACGGTTGGTAAACGCCGTTCCTGCTGTGCTTGCCCTTCTGTCCGAAGGCGCAGCCAGTTCAGTAGTATTCCGGAGCATCTGTGTCACCGCGTAGCATTTTCACGCTGTTTGCGGGCCAGAAATGCGACCGAGAAGATTCATTTTTTCTTAGGAGACTTGGTTCCAAGGTGAGCCGTCGTCCGATCAAAAACGATTGGAAGCGACTTGTTCCTGTTTCACACCAGAAAGGTATGAAAAATGTCCGGAGGGTGTCAGTAACTCAGTGTAAGATGGTTTCTGTGAGTTTACCTTTGACAGGAGACTCACATGGCTACGGATTT